>CAYXAN010000113.1:0-5449 GCA_964461705.1 uncultured Sarcina sp.
AGCACCGGCTCTGATGCACCGGCTGTCACATTCGGCAAAACCGCCTTCGCGGATTTCGCCTCAGTGAGGTATCAGGATGAGAGTTGTGGTTGTGACGGGAATGAGCGGCAGCGGCAAGGCGACGGCCATTAAGATGCTGGAGGATGAGGGCTATTACTGCGTGGACAACCTTCCGGTTCGACTGATTGACACCTTTATGGAGCTGGTTTACGTTCCGAAGAATGAGATTTCCAAGGTGGTTCTGGGGCTGGATGTTCGTGCGGATCAGCCCTTTGCCTATGTGGAGGAGGTCCTCGCCGCGTTGAAGGAAAAGGGGTATTCCTATGAAATCCTGTTCATGGATGCCAGTGATGAAGCGCTGATCAGGCGCTACAAGGAAACGCGAAGGGCACACCCGATGGCTCCGGAGGGAAGAATTGAGGACGGTATTCACAAGGAGCGGCAGATTTTAAAAAATATCAAAGCCAATGCGGACTATATCATCGACACCTCGAATCTTCTGACAAGAGAGCTCAAGCAGGAGCTGGTGCGGATCTTTCAGGAAAACCGCAGCTACAATTCCCTGATGATTTCCGTTCTGTCCTTTGGCTTCAAGTACGGCATTCCGACGGACGCGGATCTGGTGTTTGATGTCCGCTTTCTGCCGAATCCTTATTATGTGGAGGAGCTCAAGACGCAGACAGGGAATGACCGGCCGGTGCAGGATTTTGTCAAATCCTATCCACAGACAGAGGAATTCCTCTGCAAGCTGGAGGACATGATTTCCTTCCTGATTCCGTATTATGTGAAGGAGGGAAAGAACCAGCTGGTGATTGCCATCGGATGTACCGGCGGGCGGCACCGCAGCGTAACACTGGCCAATGAGCTTTATGACAGACTGAAGGATAAAGGGGATTATGGAATGAAGCTCTATCACAGGGACGTTCAAAATGGTTGACGGGGAAGAAAGAGAGACGTTTCAGGCAAAGGTCCTAGGAGAGCTGGAGCAGCAGGAGATAGCCTCACGGAGAGCCATGCAGACGGAATTGGCAATCCTGCTGCGGTATATGTCGGACGAGCCTTGGCAGAGCGCTTCGCAGGGGACGGAAAAAGCTGCGGAAGGAGCAGCGAAGGGAACGGTGAAGGGTGCTGCAGGAAAAGGGGAAAAGAGAAGAGAGGAATCTTACCTGATGCTGACTTCGCCCCGGCCTGAGGTGTGGAAAAAATGCTTTACATTGCTGCAGAAAACATATAATATCGACACTAAGTACGCGCAGGAGGGCCTGAGGTTGCCCGATGTCATAGAGAGCCCTTCGGACGGAGAGGGATCCGTTCGCTTTTGCGGCGAGGCCGCCAGGCGGATTTCATCCCTGAGGAATCCTCCCGCAAGGTTCGAGCAGGATGATAAATGTGTGCGCGGCTATCTGGCAGGGACATTTCTATGTGTCGGTACGGTTCGTGATCCGAAAAAGGAGTACTATCTCTCCTTTGAGACAAGGAATGACAGACAGGCGCAGGAGGTGATTCGCCTTCTTTCGCATGTCGGAATACCGATGAAGCAGCAGGGACACGGGCGGGGACACGGTGTTCTCACCAGGGATTCCGCTGTGATTGCAGATGTTCTGAATGTTCTGGGTGCTCATGTCAGCATGATGGATTTGGAGAATGCCAGGATTGTAAGGCAGGTTCGGGGCAGGATCAACCGGAAGGTAAACTGCGAGACTGCCAATATCATGAAAACGGTTGCTGCCTCTCAGAAGCAGATGGAGGAGATTCAGCTGCTTCGTGCCAGCAGCATCTGGGATACATTACCGGAGTCGCTGCAGGAGATGGCTCTGCTGCGGGAACGATATCCGGACAGCTCTCTGCAGGAGCTGGGGGAACGGATGAATCCGCCCGTGGGAAAATCCGGAGTAAACCACAGGCTGCGGCGATTGTCCGTTCTGGCGAAAGGTCTGCAGGAACAGGAAGCGAGGGCGCAGAGGTGAGGAGCTGCGGACTGAGCGGTGGTTTTCATGGAGGAGCGAAGACTATGATGAAAAAATCGATGACGATCACATTGAAGGATGGACTGGATGCCAGACCGATTGCGGAGCTGGTGCAGGTGGCCAGCAAGTACGACAGCCGTGTTTACATTGAGCTTGGCACAAAGAGAGTGAATGCCAAGAGCATCATGGGAATGATGTCGTTGGAGCTGGACAACGGAGACGAGATGACGGTATCCGCAGACGGCGCAGATGAGGCGGCGGCGATTCGTGACATCGAGACCTTCATTTCTGCGGCAAAATAGTTAGATTCGGGAAACAGTGACAGAGACGTCTTTGAGTGACAGGCTCAAAGGCGTTTTTAAGTGTTCGCCGGATTTGTCTTCTTGCGGAGGACGATCCGGCAAAAGGGAGGATGAAATGAACAGAAGATTGGCGGCAATGGCGATGGCGGTCTGCATGACCGGGGTAGCATTAACGGCAGCAGGCTGCGGATCCGATGCGGATACGGTCTCCGGAGGTCAGGAGGCGGCTGAGGAAACACAGGGAGCAGAGGAAGCGCAGGGAGCAGAGGAAGCGCAGGAAGAGACTGCAGAAGAAGAGACACAGGAAGCGGCAGGAATGACCTATAAGGTCGGCATCGTACAATATATGGATCATGCTTCCCTGAACCAGATTACGGAGAATGTTGAAAAGGAGCTCGATGCCAAGGGAGAGGAGCTTGGCGTGACCTTCGAGTACGCGGACTATTTTGTCAACGGACAAGGAGATTCCACCATCATCAGTCAGGGCCTGGCACAGCTGAAGGATGACGGAGTGGACGCGGTTGTCTGCGTGGCAACGCCCACGGCGCTGACGGCGCAGTCCACCTTTGAGGGAACGGATACGCCGATTATTTTCTCTGCTGTGACGGATCCCGTAGGGGCAGGGCTTGTGAGCTCCATGGAGGAGCCGGGGGCCAACATCACCGGGACAAGCGACGCCCTGAACACGGAAGCCATTATGAATCTGATCTTTGCGCAGGATCCGGATGCGGATTCCATCGGCCTTCTGTATTCCACCAGCGAGGATTCCTCGACGCAGGCCATTGCGGACGCAAAGGCGTTTCTGGAGGAAAAGGGAGTGAGCTATGTGGAAAAGACCGGCACCAACACCACAGAGGTGAGCCAGGCGGCAGATGCTCTGCTGGCATCCGGTGTGGACGCCATCTTCACACCCACGGACAATACGGTAATGAGCGCCGAGCTTTCCATCTATGACAAGCTGGCGGACGCAGGGGTTCCGCATTATACCGGCGCGGATTCCTTCGCACTGAACGGTGCGTTCCTTGGCTTTGGCATCAACTATGCCGACCTTGGTGCCAAGACGGCGGATATCGTTGCAGATGTCCTGGCAGAGGGAATGGATACTGCCTCTTATCCGGTTGTCACCCTTGGAAGCGGAATCGCCACCATTAACACGGAGACGGCGGAACGCCTGGGATACGATCTGGAGGCGGTCAAAACAGCCTTCGCACCGTACTGTTCGGAGATCGTGGAGACAACCACCGCGGAAAATTTTGCAGACTAAAAGCACAGGGAGAAAACGCGAAATGTGTCTCTGCAGAGAGGTGTGCTGCGCAGTACATTTCTCTGCAGCCTCATGGGATCGAAAAGGGGAATTGTTTTGTCATATGCAATCATCCAGACAGCCTTGGACAACGGTCTGATCTTTGGCCTGGTGGCGCTGTCCTTATTTGTCAGCTTCAACATTCTTAATATATGCGACTTGTCCACGGACGGCTGTTATATGCTGGGGGCGGCGGTGGGGGTGACGGTAACCATTGCGGGACACCCGGTACTGGCCCTTCCGGCTGCCATGCTGGCAGGTGTGGCCTCCGGTTACGTGACGGCTCTTTTACAGACTGCCTTCGGTGTTCCCAGTATCCTGGCGGGGATCATCGTCAACACCGGACTGTATACCATCAACCTGATGGCTATGGGAATGAAAACCAGCCTGAATGTGGTGGGAACGGACACATTGTTCGACTTGTTCAAATCGCTGGGAGACGGCTCCTTCTGGACAACCTGGAGCCGCTCGGTGCTGCTGCTGCTGATTGTGGGAGTCGCCTGCGCTGTTCTTTTCTGGTTCCTTGGAACGAGGCTTGGACTGTCCATCCGTGCAACCGGCGACAGCGTTGCCATGATCCGTGCGAGCTCCATCAATCCGAGGCTTACCATCACGGTGGGGCTGTGCCTTTCCAATTCCCTGACAGGTCTTGCAGGGTGTCTGATCGGGCAGTACAACAAGAATGCAGAGATCAACATGGGAACGGGAATGGTGACCATTGCCCTGGCGTCCCTTGTCATCGGAACGACGCTGTTCGGCCGCGGAAGGATGCTGACACGGATTCTCGGAACGGTGGCGGGCTCCATTATTTATCGCTTTATCGTGGCACTGGCCCTTCGGCTGAATGTTCCGACGCAGGCCTTCAAGCTGGTTTCGGCTCTGATTGTGGCAATCGCCATTGCGGCACCGGCGGCGCGGCAGCTGATGATGGACAAGAAAAAGGAAAAGGCGGCCATTCAGGCAAGGAAGGCTGCGAATACCGGCAAGGGAGGAGGTCAGCATGCTTAAACTGGAGAATGTGTCCAAGACCTTTTATCCGGGTACGGTCAACGAAAAAAAAGCTCTGGATCATGTCAGCCTGACCCTGCAGGACGGAGATTTTGCAGCGATTGTCGGCTCCAACGGGGCAGGAAAGTCAACCTTGTTCAATGCCATTGCCGGCTCCTTTATCACAGATGAGGGATATATTGAGCTGGACGGCATGGACATCACCTTCATGAAGGAACACAAAAGAAGTCGGTTCATCGGCCGGCTGTTTCAGGATCCGCTGATGGGAACGGCACCCCACATGACCATCGAGGAGAATCTGTCGGTGGCGTACCTTCGCGCATCGGATGAAAAGGAAACTGCCTGGGGGAGGTTTACCCAGAGCTTTTCCCGCATCAGCCGGAAGGAAAAGAATTTGTTCCGGGAGAGGCTGGCACAGCTGGATATGGGACTGGAGGACCGGATGGAGAGCCAGGTGGGTCTCCTTTCCGGAGGACAGCGGCAGGCGTTGACGCTTCTTATGGCAACGGTGGTGACACCAAGGCTTTTGATGCTGGACGAGCATACAGCAGCGTTGGATCCTGCCACTGCGGAAAAGGTTTTGACGCTGACGAAGGAGATCATAGCACAGCGTCGGATCACCTGTCTGATGGTGACACACAATATGCACCAGGCGCTGGAGCTGGGAAACCGGACCCTAATGATGGATGGAGGACACATCGTACTGGATGTACACGGAGAGGAACGGGAGCGCATGACGGTGGAGGATCTCCTGCAGAAGTTTGCGGAGAGAGCCGGGCAGCAGATGGACAATGATCGGATCCTGCTGTCGCAATAGCTTGCCCCATAAAAGGGAGGATGCCGGAAACCCTTGCGGATCCCCGGCATAT
>CAYXAN010000113.1:5459-6333 GCA_964461705.1 uncultured Sarcina sp.
AGTTATTGGTTGTATTGGCTTGCTTCTATGCTTCTTAGTATAGAGGGCAATCGTGTCCGAAAAATGGTGTCATATTGAAGTTACCTTGAATAAAAAATGAACAAAATATGAATGAGTGCCTATGAATGATAAAGCGGACGAGGGTCTGAAGCGCCTTATTTTTCTTCTGGCGGGAAGCGGGATTTCCGGGGACAGAGAGAGGAATGGGAAGAACGCCGGGAGAGAGGAGCCGGTTATTCCAAAGCTGGAGATCAGAACTTTTTGCTGTGAGTCGGAAGAACACCTTCAGCAGGTGCTGGGGGCTGTGACACAGACGGCCAAGGAACGTGAACGGACGCTGTTCCTTGCGGATGCCGGATGGATTTATCAAAAGCTGCGGCAAGAAGGCTGTTATGCGGCCGGATACATGCATGAGGGAAACCGCACGGAGCGTTTTTCGGGAGCCTCCTATGTCGTTGAAGAACCAAAGGAAATTGACCTGGATTCCTATGAGAAGATCTGGCAAAGGGCTTCCGGCCGGCCGTGGTGCATTGCGAAAACCCCGCGCCTTTTTCTGCGGGAAATGGTTCCGGGGGATCTGGAATCTCTGTATCTGTTGTACGAGGATGAGGAGGCCCGGCGATTTCTGGGGCCCTTGTCGGAGGATCACGGCAAAGAGGCAGAGCTTCTGGACGCCTATATTGAGCGGATGTATCCGTTTTACGGATTCGGAATGTGGGCGGTTTGCAGAAGGTCGGACGGTCTGCTGATCGGCAGGGCAGGTCTCTCACCCTGTCGGCAGGGTGAGTCCGCCGTGGAGCTGGGATATTTGATTCGAAAGGATATGCGGGGGCAGGGCTTTGCCAGGGAGGCAGGAGAAGCCATCCTGGATTTT
>CAYXAN010000114.1:0-6321 GCA_964461705.1 uncultured Sarcina sp.
GACGCTTTCGCGGAACATCGCCTCCAGATCTCCGGCCTCCAGAGCCTGTTCCTGCTCCCTTTGCTTTTGAGCCGCCTGCTGCTTATCCGGCAGATCCGTTTCCCTGATGAAGCTTTGCTGCTCGTAACGGCCCTTTTGCTCCGAAGCAGGCCCTGCCGCCGTCTTATCGACGAAGACAAAATCTTCCTCCTCGTACCGGGTCACATTCTCCCGAAGGGCATCCTTTTCAGAAAGTGCCGAAACCTGTGAAACCTGCGGAGTCTCTTTTGGCTTCAAGGCTGCAGAGTCCGGCAGCTCAACCCGTTCAAAGGGCTCGGTATGCTCCTGCGCCTTCTTGGCATTTTCCCGCTGCAGTGCCTCCGATTTCTGCAGCTGTATTTCCTCCGCCCGTGTGCTCAGGGTGGCTCTTGGGATCAATTCCGTGCTGTGGAGGGTCTGATGCACGGACTCGTTGACAAAATCAAAAATCCTCTTAGGATCCGCAAACCGAATCTCCAGCTTGGACGGATGCACATTGACATCAGTATTTTCCGCAGCCACCTTCAGATAGACAACGGCAAAGGGAAAACGATGCTGCATCAGATCCGTCCGGTAGCCCTCCTCCAGGGCCTTGGACAGGACATCGCTTTTCAGGATTCTTCCGTTGACAAAGAAAATTTCATGGCTTCGGCTGGATCGTGAGAACTCCGGGCGTCCCAGATATCCATTGATGACAAGCTCCGTGTCCTCTGAGGTCTTTGCTATGGGAAGCATGGAGTTGGACATTTCACGTCCGTAAATCCGGTAGATCAATTCCTTGATGTTTCCGTTGCCGGTGGTGTGAAGCTTTTCCTGTCCGTTTACCCGATAGTGAAAGGAAATCTTCGGATGGGACAGCGCCAGATGCTCCAACAGCTCCGTGACAGCCCCTGCCTCCGTCTGCGCGGATTTGAGAAATTTGCGGCGAACGGGAACATTGTAAAACAGATCACGGACAATGACGCTGGTGCCGTCCGGGGCCCCTGCCTCCGTGATATCAAGAGCGGTTTCCTCGGAGCGGGAGTCATTCAAGGAGCCGGATGAACCGGCAGAGCGCAGAACGTCGTTGACTGCACGGATTCCGGCCACCTGTTCTCTTGTCTTGGTGATCATCTCCACCTTGGAAACGGCAGCAATGGAGGACAAGGCCTCTCCGCGAAAGCCAAGGCTTGTAACACACTGAAGGTCATCTGCCTCCGCAATTTTGCTGGTGGCATGGCGCCGAAATGCCTTTGTGATCTGAGACGGATCAATGCCGCAGCCGTTGTCGGTAACACGGATCAGATCGATGCCGCCGTTTCGGATTTCTACCGTAATCGCTGTCGCACCGGCGTCAATGGAATTCTCGGCGAGCTCCTTTACCACATTGACCGGCCGCTCCACCACCTCACCGGCGGCGATTCGATTGATGGTATCGGAGCTCAGAATATGAATTTCTGCCATGCCTCTCCTCTTTCTGCACATGCCAGCAGCAAGCATTCATTGTCGCATGTTATCGCATGTTCTGTGTCAGGATCTGGAGTCATTTATGCTCCAGCGGTTTTTCAGCTCTGACTGCAGGCGGTACAGTGTGTTCAATGCCTCCATGGGTGTCATGTTGGGGATGTTCAGCTCCTGAAGCTCCTTCAGCACGTCGTTTTCCTGCACAGCATCAAACAGCGTCATCTGATTTAAATCCACGTCATCGTAATGAGGAACCTTTGCCGCCTTTCCGGACTCTCCTGCCTTTACCTCAATGGATTGGATTTTCTCGGTTATGTCATTGTCGGACAGCTGCCGTGCAATCTCCTTGGCGCGCTCAATGACCATGTCCGGAATCCCGGCAAGCCGCGCCACCTGAATGCCGTAGGAACGATCGGCTCCCCCCTTGATGATTTTTCGAAGGAACAGGATGTCATCTCCTTTTTCCCGAACCGCCACGCAGTAGTTGTTGACATTGGAGATTTTGCCCTCCAGCTCGGTCAGCTCATGGTAATGGGTGGCAAACAGGGTTTTGGCACCTAATATCTTCCGGTTTGCAATGTATTCCACGACGGCCCAGGCGATGGAGAGTCCGTCGAAGGTGGAGGTTCCGCGGCCGATCTCATCCAGAATCAGGAGAGATTTGGGTGTGGCATTGCGCAGAATATTTGCGACCTCATTCATCTCCACCATGAAGGTGGACTGTCCGCTGCCAAGGTCATCGGAGGCTCCCACTCGTGTAAAGATCCGATCCACCACGCAAAGATCCGCAGAGGACGCGGGGACAAAGCAGCCGATCTGACTCATCAATGTGATCAGGGCGACCTGACGCATGTAGGTGGATTTCCCCGCCATATTCGGCCCGGTGATGACGGCAATACAATCTTTTTTGCTGTCCAGTCTGGTATCATTGGAGACAAAATCTCCCGGCATCATCTGTTCTACGACAGGGTGTCTTCCATCCTTGATCTGCAGCAGCCCCTTTTCGTTGATGTGGGGGCGCACATAGCCGTTGCGCTCCGACACCACGGACAGGGAGGCATACACGTCCAGATAGGCAATGGCCTTGGCTGCCCTCTGAATGGAAACCACCTGTGTCTTGATCTCCTCCCTCAGCTTGTCGAATTCCTCATATTCGAGATCATTCAGCTTGTCCTCTGCCCCGAGAATCCGCGATTCCAGATCCTTGAGCTCGGTCGTTGTATAGCGTTCACTGCCGACCAGGGTCTGCTTTCGTTCAAAATAATCCGGCACCTGATCCTTGAAGGAATTGGTTACCTCAAAGAAATAACCGAACACATTGTTGTATTTTACCTTCAGGTTCTTGATTCCGGTTTCACCACGAACCCGTTCCTCCATTTCCATAAGGAGTTTTCGTCCGTTTGTTTTGACGCTTCGAAAGTCATCGATATCCTTGTTGTAGCCCTCGCGAATGATCCCTCCCTCCTTCATGGCCAGAGGGGGCTCATCCACCAGGGCGGCAGAGAGCCGCTCCACCAGAGCATCAAAATTCCCCAGATCCTCTGAAATACGGCGAAGCTCCGCGGCCTCAAGGCAGGTCAGAACCTGGTGTATGGGGCGAATCATACGAAGGGATTCCCGAAAAGCCAGAAGGTCCCTCGGATTGGCACTGCCGTAGCTGATTTTGGTCAGAAGCCGTTCCAGATCGTAAATCGGAGACAAATACTCGCGCAGCTCGTCGCGGTCCACACTGCTGTTCGACAACGCTTCCAGGGCGTCAAAGCGCTCCTCAATGGCCTCCTTGTCAATGAGAGGCTGCTCGAGAAACTGATGCAGGAGTCTGGCGCCCATTGCCGTCTTTGTTTTGTCCAGAACCCAGAGAAGCGAACCGTGAACCTTCTTCTCTCGAAGGGTTTCCGTCAGCTCCAGATTGCGTCTGGTGGCCGTATCGAGCAGCATGTATTTGCAGGCAAGATAGGCATCAATGCGCGTAATATTGGCAAGATCATTCATCTGGGTGTCGTACAGATACCGCAGAAGCGCTCCGCAGGCCAGCGTCGCGGCCTGTAAATCATCGATGCCGAGGGCCAGCAGGCTGGAAACACGGAAATGGCGGAGCAGTATTTCCTTACAATCGTTCTCGTTGTAATAATGGGTATCCAGCGTATTTACTACGATGGACAGCCGGTTTCGGAGGTCCTCGGCGGAGATTTCACTCATCAGAAAGGCTTCATTGCAGATCACTTCCGACGGCATATACTTCTGAATTTCATCCAGAATCTTCTGGCTGCCGGTGACCTGTGTCGCATGAAAATCTCCGGTCGAAACATCGGCGACGGCAATGCCGGCAAGCGAGGCGGCTGCATCGTAAAAAATGGCCAGGAGGTAGTTGTTCCTGTGCTCATCAAGGGTCTCCGGGCTTACGTTGGTTCCCGGCGTCACAATCCGCGTGACCTCTCTTTTTACCAGACCTTTGGCAAGACGGGGATCCTCCACCTGCTCACAGATCGCCACACGATATCCCTTTTCCACGAGTCTGGCGATATAGATGTCCACGGCGTGAAAGGGAATTCCGCACATCGGAGCCCTTGTATCGAGTCCGCAGGACTTTCCGGTCAGCGTCAGCTCCAGCTCCCGGGAGGCCACCTCTGCGTCATCGAAAAACATTTCATAAAAATCCCCCAGACGATAGAACAAAAGGCAGTCCGGATGAGCCTCCTTGGTCCGCAGATATTCCTGCATCATGGGGGAAACATCTTCAATTTTGGGATAGGACATGATTTACCTCTGTCAATGTACAAGAGCCGCAGGGAAGGGAACGATCCCCTCTTATTCATACCCCTTCGGATTTTCTCCAAGTACCGTTCCGAAGTAATAGAAATTCCTGCATTCGTCCAGGGTCACATCATAAAAATGACCGATCATGGAGACATCTCCCTTCACATGGACAATCAGGTTATTGGACAGCCGGCAGGTGATGAGGGAAGCATCCTGGCTGTTGATTTCCTCCGCAAGGGCAACCATGGTACGCCCCTGCATGGCAGCGGCCCGCCTTCTTGCATTTTCCTGGACTGCAGCAAGAATCCGGTCAAAGCCCTCCTGCACCTTTTCTCTTGGAACCTGCTCCATGGCGGCGGCAGGCGTGCCGCGCCTTGGGGAATAGATGAAGGTATAGGCATTGTCAAAGCCGACACGGTTGACGACATCAACGGTGTCCTCTACGTCCTTGTCCGTTTCCCCCGGAAAGCCGGCAATGATGTCCGTGGTGATGGCCGCATCCGGCACCAGTTCACGGATCTGCTCCGCCTTTTCCATGAATTGCTCTCTGGTATAGCGCCGGTTCATCCTGCGCAGAATCTCATTGGAGCCGGACTGAAGCGGAAAGTGGATATGGCGTGCGATGTTGGGGTGCGACCGAATGACCTCCAGAACATCCCGCCCCATGTCCTTGGGATGAGGCGTCATAAAGCGAACCCTCTTCATCCCGGGAATCTCTGCTACCTGGGAAAGAAGCTCGGCAAAGGTGCAGGGCTGCTCGAGATCCTTCCCGTAGGAATTGACATTCTGTCCAAGAAGCATGACCTCCACAACTCCGTCCTTTACCAGACGTTCACATTCCCGGATAATATCTCCCGGCTCCCGGCTCCGTTCATGGCCGCGCACGTAGGGAACAATACAGTAGGTACAGTAATTGTCGCAGCCGAACATGATGTTGATTCCGGATTTGTAGCTGTATTTGCGCTCTACCGGCAAATCCTCCACAATCTCATCCGTTGCATCCCAAAGCTCGGTCAGCTTATGACCTTTTCCGCTGGGATCATAGGCTCCGTTCGGAGCCTCATAAATTTCACAAAGATATTGCGGGAAGCAGAACAGATTGTGCGTACCGAAGATAAGATCCACGTAAGGATAGCTTTTCCTGATCTTTTCAACGGCCGTCTTTTCCTGGGTCATGCAGCCGCATACGGCAATCTTCATGTACGGATTCGATTTCTTGTGATGGGCAGCCCGGCCGAGGCGCCCGAAAAAATGCTGATCCGCGTTGTCCCGGACGGTACAGGTGTTGTAGATGACAAAGTCCGCGGACTCCTCCTGAATCTCCCTGTAGCCGGATGCAATGAGGATTCCGGATAATTTTTCAGCATCTCTGGCATTCATCTGGCAGCCGAAATTATGTACGTGAAAGGTTGGAGTCCTCCCCAGCCGGCCGGCCAGCTGCGCTGTGTAAAGGGACGCCTTGCGAAGATATTCCTGCTGCTTTTCCAGCTCCTTTTCGGAGGCCGTGCGTCGCTCCTGTCCGGAACGCTTTACCGGCAGGGGAACCTTTCCGGAAACCGGCATCTGCGGTGTTTCCTCTGTCCGTGCCGCCCGGGATTGCAGGGGCGGATGCGCGGTATCGGACATAGATTCCGCATTCCGTGAATTCATGTTATGTGTGTGTGTCAAGCTCATATCCTGCATACTGGTTCAATATCCTTATGATGGTTTCTGCACCCAATACCATTTCTTCCGCAACCACGTATTCATAGCGGCCGTGATAGTGATAGGCTCCTGTGAACAGATTGGGACAGGGAATGCCAAGAAAGCTCATTCTCGCTCCGTCCGTGCCGCCGCGAATCGGGGTAATCAGCGGGGCAATGCCAAGCTGCTCCATCGCCTTCCTTGCATTTTCAATCAGGTGCATATGAGGCCGGATCTTCTCGGCCATGTTGTAATAGCTGTCCGTTATCGTGACGGTGACAGCGGTGTCGCCGCAGCGCTGATTGATTGTGTCTGCCGCTTCCAGAACAATGCGTTTTCTCTTTTCAAAAAGCTCACGGCTGTGGTCACGGATCAGATATTCCATCGCTGCGGAATCTGCGGTCCCCTTCAGCTCCTCCA
>CAYXAN010000115.1:0-6290 GCA_964461705.1 uncultured Sarcina sp.
CCGTACATTCTGCGCAGCAGGCGGAATACCGCTGCCGCGTCTGCGCTCCCGCCTTCCATACCTGCCGCAATCGGGATCCGTTTTGCCAGCGTAATCTCAAGGCCGTCCGAAAGAGCAAACTCCCTGCGCATGACATCTGCTGCCCGCCACACCAGATTTGTCGGATCCGACGGGAGAACTCCGCTGTCCGTCTGCAGAACAATTTCTTTTCCGCAAGCCTTGCGAATGGTGACGGTATCGTAAATATCCACCGTCTGCATGATCATCCGAACCAGATGGTAGCCATCCTCCCGCCGTCCGACGACGTCCAGATCCAGATTGATCTTTCCGTAGGCTCTTTCGCTCTGTGCGTCCATGTTTTCCCCCGTTGCTTTTGATTCGTCTGCTTCATGTGATCCCGAGGCACATCAAATACTGCTGTTCCTGTTTACCGTACCGCTCCTATCAGCTCGGTCACAGAGGAAAGCTGATGCCTCCCGGCGTAGTCCTCCATTCCCTCCAGCACACGAAGGGTTGCTGCAGGATCGTGGAAATTGGCGGCTCCCACCGCCACAGCAGAGGCCCCCGCCAGCATCAGCTCCAGCGCATCCTCTGCCGACTGCACGCCGCCCATGCCGATGATGGGGATCGAAACGGCTCCCGCTGCCTCGTAAACCATGCGCACCGCCACAGGATGGATCGCCGGGCCGGACATTCCGCCGGTTTTGTTGGCAAGCACAAAGCGCCGCCGCTCCACATCGATCTTCATTCCGGTGATGGTATTGATGAGAGAAAGCGCATCCGCTCCTCCTGCCTCAGCCGCCCTTGCCAGCTCTGCAATGCTGGTAACGTTGGGCGTCAGCTTCATGATGATGGGCTGTCTGGCCCGCTTCCTGATGGCCGATGTGATCTCGTACAGGCTGTCCGCCTTGGTACCGAAGGCAATGGCTCCCTGCTTCACGTTGGGGCAGGAGACGTTGATCTCCAGCATGTCCACCCGGGTCTTATCCTGCAGGCGTTCTACGACCTCCAGATATTCCTCCAGACTGTGCCCGCACACATTCACAATCACTCTGGTATCGTATTGCTCCAGGAAGGCCAAGTCTCTTTCTATGAAGACATCGATCCCCGGGTTTTGCAGCCCGATGGCATTGAGCATCCCGCCGTAGACCTCGGCCACCCGCGGGGTCGGATTTCCGGGCCACGGCACACTGGATACGCCCTTGGTCACAACCGCCCCCAGGCGATTCAGGTCTACAAACTCACTGTACTCCATACCGGAGCCGAAGGTTCCGGAGGCGGTCATCACCGGATTCTTAAAGGAAACTCCTGCAATCTGCACGGACATATCCGGATGCACTGCTGTCAGCTTTTCATTTGGCATAGAATCCTCCGTCTGCATCTTCTGCAAATTCTTCCTGGTCCAGAGCTTTTTTCTGTTCAGAACTCTGTTCTGTTCAAGGCCCTTTCCTGGTCAGAGCTCTTTCCTTGTCAGAGCTCTTTCCTTCCGGATCTCTTTTCTGTCCCGCGTTATTCCTGGCTCAGATCTCTACATCCTCTGCTGCAAAAACAGGTCCCTCTGTACAGATTCTGGCATTGTTTACGTGAGAATGCCCGTCGATTCCCGCCGTCTTTACCACGCAGCCAAGACAGGCTCCCACTCCGCAGGCCATCCGTTCCTCCAGTGAAATCCGGCACATCACCTGCTTCTCCTGTGCCAGTGCCTTGACGCTGCGCAGCATCGGGAGCGGACCGCAGGCACAGATCGCATCGCAGGAAGAAGCCGCCGTCCTTGCCGCCTCTACCGCATTTCCGTGAAAGCCGACCGTTCCGTCGTCCGTGGCAATCAGGAGATGACACACTGCCCTGAACTCCTCTGTCAGAAACAGGTCACTGCTGCGATAGCCCATGACTGCCGTCACCATGCTCTCCGGATTTTCGATGCCGGCTGCCTGATTGGCGCGATACAGAGCCCCGGCAAGGCCCAGCATCGGCGGCGCACCGATGCCGCCGCCAAGGAGCAGCACCCGCTTTCCGGTCAAAGCGCCGACATCATAGCCGTTGCCCAGCATTCCCAAGACATCGACCGAATCACCGGCCTGCAGAGCCGAAAATTCACGGGTTCCCTTTCCTGCCACGCGGTACACAAGCAAAAGCTCCCCCCGTTCCGCGTCAAAATCACAGACGGAAATGGGGCGGGGCAAAAGTGCGGACGCATCCTTCGGATATACCCCTACGAACTGTCCGGGTCGTACCCCCTTCGGAAATCTTCCCTGCGGATCCTGCAGCAGCAGAGAGTACACACCCTCCGCCAGCCGCTCCGTCCTCCTGACGGTCATTGCTGTCTTGGACTTTTGCATCGTATTGTCCATTCCCATGCCCTTATCCTCTCCACTTATCCGGAGCATATTCCTGATAGGTCTTTGCAATCACGTCCTCGATCCTCTTCGGCAGGAGCTTTCGGTCTGCAATGGACAGGTCCCCGGTTTCAATGGGCTTTCCGAATACGATAGTCACCGGAGTCCTGCAGATTCTGAACAAATGATCCTCAAAGATATTGCCGGAGCCGATGATGGTCACCGGAACCACCGGAGCTCCTGAGCGAATGGCGATCTTAAAGCTGCCGCCCTTAAACTCTCCGAGCTTTCCCTCCGTTTTGGTGCGCGTCCCTTCCGGGAAAATCAGGACGGAGGCTCCGTCCTTCATTGCATTTGCCGCATCCGTCACCATCTGCGCTCCTGCCTTGATGTCCTTGCGGTTCAGGAACAGGCAATGGATTCTGGTCATCCAGAAATGCAGCAGCGGGATCTTCCCGAGCTCCTGCTTGGCTACAATGACAAAGGGGCGGGGCAGGAGCGGTGCCGTCAGCACCAGATCAAAAATAGAACGATGGTTGCCGGCGTACATCGCCGCACGGCCGGTCTGCAGGTTTTCCGTTCCCCTGACCGTGACCGGGCACCCCGTGGCCTTGCCCACGATTCCAAGCCCCCAGCAAACCATTGCATAGGAAATCCGGTCGGCCGTTTTCTTCGAAAACACTCCGGTTATCAGGACGATCAGCATCACGGGTAAGCCGCAGATGAAAAAGAACGCCGCTGCCAAAGCGGTCCAGATCGTACGCAATGTCATGTTGTCCCCCTTGCCTCCGTTTCGTTACGATCCGCAGCAGCCTCTTCACTGATCCGCTGCGGTCAGGGATCTCCTGTTGTAGTTGATAAGGCACCCGTCCAGAATGATCTGCCGCTCTTCGTCCGTGAGCTCTCCTAATGTCACCGTAAAGGGCACCAGCTCTTCTCCCTTAACCACATATCCGGTGAGGTTCTCCTCCTTTGCCTCCACGGCCTCCCGGATTCGCGGGAAGAACAGGTAATCCATCTTCGCAAAGGGAAGCTCTCCCTCCGGAATCACAAACGGCAGCATGCCCCAATTAATCAGATTGCTGCGATAGCGCTTTGTCGCATATTCGTTGGCGATGTTGGCCCAGCCCCCCAGAACCTTCTGGCAGGAGGCCGCCTGCTCCCTTGCGGAGCCGTCTCCGGGCTTTACGGCAAAGATGGTGGAGCCGATTCCGATGTTGTAACGGCTAACCTCCGGGAACTTACCCTTGATCGCCTGCATGATGTCATGGAAGCCGGGAAGTGCCTTCCCGATGCAGTTTCCGGCCACCTGGGCCCTTTCGCCCTCCCGTACCTCCTTGGCAAGAGCCACGTAGTCCGGTGCCTTCCGGGACAGGGCAAACTCAGCCAGTCCCTCCGGATTCGAGCGGTAGGATGAGGTCTCCCCGGAGGGAATCAGCTCATCCGTTGTCGTAACGGGATCATGAATCTCGGCAACCACACGAAGAGCCAGATGCTGCGGCAACGGCTCCATCTTCGGCCAGTCGCGGATATTGGGCCCCAACTGCAGCGGCACATCCTTATCCGCCGCGCCGTGGGAATCAAACACCCTCTTCTCATAAATTCCCTGATCGAAATGATAACGATACGTCGGGATGTCCTTATCCATCTGTGTGGCAGGGGTCAGGAACCCCTGATGGGCAGCGGTTGCCGCAATGGAGCGCGCATCCATCAGCGCCACGTAGGAAATCTGTCCGTTCTGCGGCTTGGAGCCCTCACGGTTCGGGAAGTTTCTCGTCGAATGCCGGATGGAGAAGGCGTTGTTGGCCGGGGTGTCCCCCGCACCGAAGCAGGGGCCGCAGAAGGCGGTCTTGAGCACCGCACCGGCGTCCATCAAGGAGGCCGCCACACCATTGCGGATCAGCTCTGCATAAATCGGCTGGGACGCAGGGTAAACAGACAGTGAGAACTTGCCGTTTCCGATGTCCTCTCCTGCCAGAAGTCCTTCCGCCTCACAGATGTTCTCGAAGCCGCCGCCGGCACAGCCGGCGATGATTCCCTGATCCACCAGAAGACGGCCGTCCACCACCTTGTCCTGAAGATTGGCCTCTACCCGATCGCCGAAGGATACCTTCGCCCGCTCCTCCACGGCATGGAGAATATCGGCAAGGTTGTGATTCACCTCGTCAATGGTATAGGCCATGGAGGGATGGAACGGCATGGCAATCATGGGCTCGATCGTCGACAGATCGATGTCGATAACTCCGTCATAATACGCGCCCTTTTCCGGTGCCAGCGTCCGGTAGGCATCCTCACGGCCGTGCAGTGCCAGCCAATCCCTCGTCTTATCATCGGTTTCCCAGATGGAGGAAAGGCAGGTGGTCTCCGTGGTCATGACATCGATGCCGATGCGGTAGTCCTCGGAAAGCTCATGAACGCCTTCCCCGATGAATTCCAGAACCTTATTTTTCACAAAGCCGCTCTCAAACACCGCCCCGATAAGCGCTATGTTCACATCATGAGGTCCGACGCCCTTCTTGGGTGCGCCGGTCAGGTGAACGGCAATCACCTGCGGCCGCTTGATGTCATAGGTCTGATTCAGAAGCTGCTTTACCAGCTCCGGTCCGCCCTCACCCATGGCCATGGTTCCCAGCGCACCGTATCTTGTGTGTGAGTCAGAGCCCAGAATCATGCCGCCGGAGCGGGCCATCATTTCCCTCGCATACTGATGAATCACCGCAAGGTGAGGCGGAACGTAAACGCCGCCGTACCGCTTGGCCGCGGTAAGGCCGAACATGTGATCATCCTCGTTGATGGTACCTCCCACCGCGCACAGAGAATTGTGACAGTTGGTAAGGACATAAGGGATCGGGAATTTCTCCAGTCCGGATGCCCTCGCCGTCTGAATGATGCCTACATAGGTGATGTCATGGCTGGTCAGCTGATCAAACCTGATCTGCAGCTTTTCCTTATCTGCGGACACGTTGTGAGAGGCCAGAATTCCCCAGGCCATCGTCTTATCTCTCGCCGCTTCCTTTGTCAGGGACAGTCCCTGCGCAGCCAGCTGTGCTGCCGCCTCCGGGCTGTCTTCAATGAACCGGCCGTTTCCAAGATAATAGGCTCCTTTTTCATGTAGCGTTACCATGCTGTCGTTCTCCTTCCTTCCGCCTTACCGCTCCTTGCTGTTCCATATCCTGATCCCAGGGTCAAAAGGCGGGCGCTCCGATAAGAGCTGCTCCCGCAAGGAACGCCTGCCCTTGCCCCGACCTCATATCCTCTGTCCATGATACACGATTTCCGCTCCGCGTGGACAAAAAGGAACACACAGAGCGGTTTTTCCGTTCCGTGTGCTCCATCTGTAATTGTATACAATTATACGGTCATGTCAATTCGTGTCTCCGCCAACGAAAGGCTCTTATCAGTCCGCTGTAAGCCGCAATACTCATGACCGTTCATGACTGCGCGAAGCGTGGTTCTTCTTCGGTGTCGACACAACATGCTTCTTCTCGTCCGTCAGCGGAACCGGAACCTTTTCCAGCTTCCAGAGCTCGGCCGCATATTCCTCAATGGTGCGGTCAGACGAGAACTTTCCGGTGCTGGCGGTGTTGAGAATCGCCATTTTGGCCCATCTGTCCTTATCCTGATATGCCGCAACCACCTCACGCTGTGCCGCCGCATAGGATTCAAAGTCCTTGAGGATGAAATAGCGGTCGGCCGGACAGCCGGGCTGACTCTTGAGAAGGGAGTCATACAGCGGGCGGAACAGCTCCGGATTCTCCGGCGCATAGGCGCCGTTGACCAGCTGCATCAAAACCTCCCGGACGTTCTGATCGCGATTGAAGATCTCGTTCGGATCATAGCCTCCGTTGTTCTCGTAGCCGATGACCTCCTGCGAGGACAGACCGAAGATAAACATATTCTCCTTGCCCATCTCCTCTGCCATCTCCACATTGGCACCGTCCATGGTTCCGATGG
>CAYXAN010000116.1:0-6283 GCA_964461705.1 uncultured Sarcina sp.
TTCGTTGGGCAGAGATGGCGGCCTTTACACCGGTCATGCGCACCCATGAGGGGAACCGGCCGGATACCAACTTTCAGTTCTACGACGATGAGGACTGCATGAAGCGTCTGGCCAGGCTGACGGGTGTCTATACAAGTCTTGCACCCTACCTCAGGAGGCTGACGGCGGAAAATGCAAGGCGGGGAATTCCTGTGCAGCGGCCGCTGTTCCTGCATTATGAGGACGACGAAAGGGCATACGATCAGCAGTTCGAGTACCTGCTGGGTGAGGACATTCTGGTGGCACCGGTCTGGAAGGAAAATGTCACAGACTGGGAGGTTTATCTGCCGAAGGGAGAATGGGTTCATATCTGGACAGGGAATGTTTACAGGGGCGGGGATCACACCGTCCCGGCAGCATTGGGCAACACGCCGGCATTTTATCGGAAGGATTCGGAATATGCCGGAATCTTTGCAGAAATCACAAAGCGTTACGGATTACAGGAAAACGAATAGAGGAGGAAGCAATCATGAAGTATTTCTTGGACAGTGCCAAAATCGACGAAATCAGGGAAGCCTATGACACCTTCGGCATCGACGGTGTGACAACAAACCCCAACCATATCATGCTTTCCGGAAAGCCCTTCAAGGTGGTTCTTGGAGAAATGGCAGACTTTGTGAAGGAAAAGGGAATCGAGGGCTATGAAAACTTCCCGATCTCGGTGGAGATCAATCCCCATCTGGACGATGCAGGCGAGATGATCGCCATGGGTACGGAGATTGCCGCGCTGTGTTCAAACTTTGTCATCAAGATTCCCTGCACGGCAGCAGGGCTTACCGCGGCACGCAGACTGGAGCAGCAGGGGATCAGAACAAATCTGACGCTTGTGTTCTCGCCCTCTCAGGCCATTGTTCCGGCAAAGAACGGCTCTCTTTTTGTATCTCCGTTCATCGGCTGGAAGGAGAACAGCGGGGAGGCCTGCGAGGACTACATCAGGGACATCGTGGAAATCTATAAAAACTACGGCTTTTACAAAAAGACGCAGATCATCTGCGCTGCGGTCCGCAACGGCAAGCAGATCGTGGACTGCGCCAGGGCAGGGGCAGACATTGTGACCGCCGGACTCCAGGTATATAAGGACAGCATGTATCATCCGTTTACGGATTACGGCATGGCCAAGTTCCAGGGAGCCTGGGACAAAACCGTGACGGAATGACGGGTGCGGCAAAGGCAGGAAGATCGGAACCGGGAAAGGCAAAACGGAAGAAGTGCAGCGGGAAGAACCGACGCGGAAACCCGCAGAACAAGGAGAACGGACTTATGAAGATCGGATTTATCGGACTTGGCATCATGGGGGAGTCCATGTGCGAGAACATCGTGAAGAAGCATGACGATAAGGTGTATGCCTTTGATTTTGTAAAGGAAAAGGTGGAGAAGCTCGAGCGTGCAGGAGCCATCGGCTGCGGCAGCTCCCGGGAGGTTGCGGAGCATGCGGATATCATTATTTCCATGGTTCCGAAGTCCGAGCACTCCAGAGCCGTATATGAGGAGGTGCTGCCGGTGCTGGACAGCACGAAGATCTGCATCGACATGAGCACCATCGATCCCAGTGTGTCGGTGGAGATTTCCAAAAAGGTGAAGGATGTCGGAGCACAGTTTGTGGATGCTCCGGTGGTAAAGAGCAAGCCGGCCGCCATTGCGGGGAAGCTTGGAATTTATGTAGGCGGCGATGAGGAGGTTTATGAGAAGGTAAAGCCCATCCTCCTTTACATGGGAGAGAATGTCATCCGCATGGGGGACAACGGCAAGGGACTTGTCATGAAGATCTGCCACAATGCGCTGGTCTCGCAGATCCAGAACGGCGTCAATGAGACCTCCACACTGGCTGCGGCCAACGGAATTGACATTATGACCTTTGCGACCGCGATTTCCTACGGCGGGGGACAGAATTTCTATCTGGATTCCAAAAAGGAGGTCATTGCGAAGGAGGACTTCACAACGGCATTTTCCGTCGAAAACGAGTATAAGGATGTGAACATCTGCATGAACCTTGCCAGGGAGTGCGGCGTGGACATGCCGGGAGAAGCCAATGCGTTGAGTGTATATCAGAGGGCGATGGATGCAGGATATGGAAAAGAGGATTTCAGCGCAACCGTCAAGGTTGTCCGCGGAGCAAATGCTTGAGCGGTTGAATCAGTGCAACGACGTTGCAGTCCGCGGAGTGTGGGATGCGGCGTTTCGAAGCTACGGCCGGGTGCTGCAGGGGTATGATTTCCACGAGCTTGCAGATTACATGGAGAATCAGACGCAGATTCCGGAACAGGGAAATGTCTATCTGGCCTCCGTGGAGGATATGGAACGGGCCGATGCGGCGAAAATTCTTTGTGAGACGGTGTACGGCGGCATGCCGATTCAGATCGGCTACTGCAACGGCAGAAATACTACCTACAACGGATTTGAATACCACAAGGGAAGTGAGATCAACGTAGCCGTCACGGATTTCATGCTGGCTTTGGGACACAGCTATGACATCGAGGACAATCGATATGACGTATCCATGGCCGAGGTTTTCTTTGTGCCGAAGGGGACGGCGGTCGAGATGTATCAGACCACGCTGCATCTGTCGCCGCTTCGGGTGTGCGATGAGGGCTTCAAGGGAATCGTCATTCTCCCCAGGGGCACCAATACGCCGCTGAATCCAAAGGAGAGAGCGGCCGCCCGGAAACAGCTGGAGGCAGGTGATCCGGAGGCAAGGCTCTTGCTTCAGAGGAACAAATGGGTCATTGCGCATCCGGATCGGGAGCCCTTGATGAAGCAGGGGGCCTGCGGCGGCGTCACGGGAGAGAACAAGGAACTGTTTTACTGAGGCCTTATCGGGTCTTTAGGGAAACGCTGATGAAAGCGTTTTTCCCCCGCCGGATCCCGGCTGCGAAGCAGCATTTCCTTAGACAACACGGAGCATTTTAGGGAAGCGGACATGTCAGAGCTTGCATTTTATTTGGTCATCTTTCTGTCAAACATCATTCAGGGGATTACGGGCTTTGCCGGAACCATTCTGGCAATGCCCTTCTCCATCCGGCTGGTAGGCTATCCGGTTGCCAAGCCGGTGCTGAATGTGCTGGGAATCCTGGCAGGCATCTATGTGCTTGTCAGCGGACACCGAAGCATCAACCGAAGGGAGCTGGAACGGGTCAGCGTATTCATGGGGATCGGCATTGCAGCGGGAATCCTGCTGAGGAATCTGAGCGCAGGCTATGAGCGCGTCATGTACCTTGTTCTTGGTGTTTTTGTAGTGGGCGTAGGACTCAAGGGGCTGTGGACATCACGCCCGCAAAGATGTCCTAAGGACGACCTTGCAGAAAAAGGTGCAAGAGAAGCTGCAGAAGAAGCCGGAAAAGAAGTCAGAAAAGAAGTCGGAAAAGAAGGGACAGTCTTAGGAGAGCAGAAGGCGGCGCAGCAGAGGCTTACTGCAGGCGCTGCGGCGCTGCTGCTGATTGCGGGAGCGGTGCACGGCATTTTTGTCTGCGGAGGACCGCTGGTGATCACCTATCTTACAAAGCACACAGGCAGTAAGGAGGAATTCCGGCAGACCATTTCCGCCGTCTGGGTCATTCTGAATACCGTGATCCTGTTCAGCGATGTAACAGCAGGATATTACAGCGCAGGCACCGTCCGCATCCAGCTCATCGCCATACCCTTTCTGTTCGGCGGCATGCTGGTCGGAAGTGCGCTGTTTCGGAGAATGAGTCGGAGTGTTTTCATGACACTGACCTATTTTCTTCTGTGCCTTGCGGGGGGAAGCCTGTTCTTCAAGTAGAAGTCTTTACGGAAGCCGCAGGGCAACACGGCGGCATATCCATTTGAGATCGGAGGGTAACATGAAAAAGGAGTTTCAGGTAGCGTACATTCCCATTGGAGTACCTACCTTTCATCTGGAAAGCGCAAGGGCGCAGTTTGAGCAGTCGATCCGTCTGCTGAAGGAGCTTACCGATGCGGCGGTATTTCCGGATGACATGCTGTTGTCCGTTGACGCATTGGACGAGTTTCTGGACCGTATCGATCCGGATCTGATCATTCTTCAGAATATCACCTTTGCAAATGCGGCGTATGCAAGCGAGGTATTTAAGAAATTTCAATGTCCTGTCCTTTTGTGGACCTTGCGGGAGCCGGTGATTGACGGAGGCCGGCTTCGCCTGAATTCACTCACCGGAGCTTACTCGGCGGCGAATGCATACAAGGCCTTCCGGAAGGAGCCGCTCAATTATATCTTCGGCGCACCCGGGGAGGCGAAGGTCGCTGCGAGGGTGCGGGCCACGATCCGGGCGGCGAAGCTCAAATATGATATGAAGCAGCTGAGAGTGGCGGCGGTGGGACATACGCCGCAGGGCTTTGGATTCGGAAGAGCGCTGGATCTTGAGATGATGGAGAACTTCGGCGCGACGCTGGAGTGTATTGAGGCAAGAGAGCTGATCGACAGGGCAAAATCCTATACCGATGAGGACATCGCGTCCTGCCTTCAGGATGCCGAAGGACGCATGAAGGGGCTGGAGTGCACGCCGGAGCGCAACCGGAAGGACTTTGCAAGACTGTACCGTGCCTATCGGGAATATGTCACCGAGCATCACATCGGCGCACTGGCATCCCGGTGCTGGCCGGATTTCTTCACCGCCTTCGGAACCCCGGTATGTGCCGTTCTTGCCATGCTGAATGATCTTGGCGTGGCCGCAGGCTGTGAAGCGGACACCTACGGTGCATTGTCGATGTATCTGGGAATGCAGCTGACAGGAAAGGCGGTCTTTTTCGGTGATCCCGTCTCCATGGACGAGAAGGAGAACACCATTACCTTCTGGCACTGCGGTACAGCGGCCTGTTCTCTGGCACGGGAGGATACCGGGGCCAGGGTGGACGTTCATTGCAACCGAAAGATCGGACCCACCCTCGATTTTGGCTGCAGGGCCTGTGAGAGGGTCACGATCTTCCGTGTAGGAAAGGACGAAAAGGGAGCATTCCGTTTCTTTATCGCCGAAGGGAAGGCACTGGATAAGCCGAAGCAGTTCAACGGGACCTCGGTTGTCGTAGAAACGAAGGAAAAGGCAGACAAAATTGTCTATGACAGCGTAGAAGCAGGGTGGGAGCCGCACTTTGCGGTAGCCTATGATGACATCGCGGACGAACTTGAAATCCTGGCTAAAATGCTTAATATGGAGGTGGAGAGATACTAGGATGCGAGGGCTTGTCTGCAGACAGGTCCTCTTTTTAGGAGAATATACAGCATGAGCAAGCCCGCTGGCGCCAACATGGAGACCGTTCGGAGGAGAAACCGTGCGGAAATTCTGAAATACATCAATGATCACGGCTCTGTCTCGCGAAAGGATCTGGCAGGGATCCTGGGGCTGACTCCTGCCGCAGTTACGCAGATCTGCACCGACCTTCTGGAGGAGGGAATCCTCGTGGAGGCAGGGGTTGAAGCACAAAGCGGCGCCGCAGGACGGAAAAAGATTCTGCTGGACATCAATTATGCGGCCTCCTATGTCTGTGCCATAACGATTGATCCCGAATATACAACAGTCGCGCTTTCTGATTACAAGGGCAGGCTGATTGCACAGAAGCGCCAGCTGACGGACGCAAAGACTGCTCCGGAGGAGTATGTAAAAAAGCTGGCGCATACAGCGGAAAGACTCATCCGAACCTACAGGAAGAATCCGGGAAGCCTTGCAGCGGTCGGCGTCGGAATTGCAGGGCTGGTGAACAAGGAGAAGGGAACCAGCGTTAAGGCCTACGGAATCTGGAACGAGGAGGTTTCGGTAGCGGACATCCTGCACTCGATCCTGGCGGTTCCGGTCTATGTCGAGAACAACGTGAATGCCTTTGCCATGGCGGAGCTTTTGTACGGAACAGGACGCGAATATGACAATCTCATGGTGATTAAGTGGGGGCCGGGCGTCGGCTGTGCCATGGTCATTGACCGGGAAATCTATGAAGGCCGTCATTCCAAGGCCGCCGAGCTGGGTCACTTCATTGTGGAGAAAAACGGAGAAAGGTGCAGCTGCGGACGGCGGGGCTGTCTTGAAACGAAGGTGTCCTATCCGGCATTGTGCCGGATCACCCCCTTTAAGGAGAGTGAATTCGGAACGATATTTCAGGAGAATCAGGGAAATGAAATCGGGACATCCTTTGATGAAGCACTGGATCTGTTTGCAAGGAGCATTGTCAATTCGGCAACCATCATGGCGCCGAACCGGATTGTGCTGACAGGAAGCCTTTTTGAAAGCATTCAGGTCAGAAGGGCATTGATTCATGCCTG
>CAYXAN010000117.1:0-6229 GCA_964461705.1 uncultured Sarcina sp.
CCGCCGTACCAGGTGTTCAGGATGACCTGCTCCTTGGAGGTGATGTTGAAGGCAACGCAGGTCTCGGAATTCAGGCCAAGCTCCGCATAGTTCTCAACCTTTGCCTTGGAAGCGTTGTAAACAACGAAATCAGGCTCGAAGCTTGCCAGCTCCTCAGCTGTGGGACGAATGAACATGTTGGTGACAAAGTGAGCCTGCCATGCAACCTCAACGATGAAACGAACAGCCATTCTGGTGTCTTCGTTGGCGCCGCAGAACGCATCGACAACGAACAGCCTCTTGTTGGAGAGCTCCTTCTTGGCCAGATCCTTCACGGTCTCCCAGGTTGCCTCTGTCATCGGGTGGTTGTCGTTCTTGTACTCGTCCGTGGTCCACCAGACAGTATCCTTGGAGTTCTCATCCACAACGATATATTTGTCTTTAGGGGAACGGCCGGTATAAACACCGGTGAATACGTCTACTGCCCCCAGCTCGGTCACCTTGCCGACCTCATAGCCTTCCAGCTCAGCCTTGGTCTCCTCCTCGAACATCTGCTCGAAGGAAGGATTGTAGACGATCTCGGTCGTTCCGGTAATGCCATACTTTGTTAAATCAATATTTGCCATAGCGTCTTGGACCTCCATCATGTTTAGGAAACTGTTAAGAAAATAACACTGGTATGCACTGGTACGGTTATACCACAAAAAAAAATTCGTCACAACGAGAAATGCATAATTTCATTTCTTTTTTATACTTGTTTGCCGCAAATCATAGGCAACGTGTATGGATCCGAAATCCCCGCCCATTGTAAGATCATCGTTCTTCCGGTTATGAGATAGTTGCTTTGCCGGTTGTGAGATCATTGCTCTGCCGGTTGTAAGATCATCGCTTTGTCGGTTGTGAGATCACCGCTCTGCCGGTTGTGAGATCATCGCTTTGTCGGTTGTGAGGTAAGCGCCGACAAGATATACGAAGGAATTCATTCCTTCCCGATCAGTGCCCGGTAAATTTCCCTCTTGGGAACGCCCCGGTCCTGAGCCACCTTTTTCATGGCCTCCTTTCGATCCATTCCCTGCTGCTCATAGCAGGCCATGTGCTCCTGCAGGCTCATCTCCTGCCAGCGTGCCTCCTCCTTTTGGCGAAGCTCCTGCGGATCTGCTCCGGACAGGACAAGAACATATTCTCCTCTCGGCTCTGCCGTATCGTAATACCCCAGTGCCGTCTGCAGGGTGAAGGGCCTTGCCTCCTCAAATTTCTTGGTCAGCTCCCGGCACAGCACAATCCTCCGATCCCCCACCGCGCCCAGCAGCTCCTTCAGCGTGGCCCTCAAATGATGCGGTGCCTCATACAGGATCGTCGTGCGCTCCTCCCGCTTAAGCTGCTCCAGCACACGCGCGCGTTCCTTCTTATCCGTCGGAAGAAAGCCCTCGAAGCAGAATCTTCGTGCCGGCATCCCGGTCATGGTCAAGGCGGTAATCAGTGCACAGGCTCCCGGCAGGGAGGTAACCCGAATGCCCTGCTCCATACACATGGCAGCCAGAACCTCGCCCGGGTCCGAAATCGCCGGCGTCCCCGCATCCGTCACCACCGCAATGCTCTCCCCTCGCTGCAGGCGGTCGAGAAGCTCCTTTGCCTTTTCGTACTTGTTGTGCTCGTGATAGCTGGTCATGGGCTTGCGGATGCCGTAATGATTCAGGAGCTTGAGGGTGTTCCTTGTATCCTCTGCCGCAATCAGATCCACCGTTTTCAGAGTCTCCAGAACCCGCAGCGTGATATCTCCCAGATTTCCGATGGGTGTGGCACAAAGATACAGCACACCGGCTTCCCTTTCGTTCATATCTCGACTTCTCCTTGCTGCCGCGGATTTCCCCGGCAGGACGGCCGGCGGCATTCCTTTACCGTCCTCTTCGATGAGACGGTCAATGCCGTTTTCCTGCGGCATTTCCGCTGCCGCGGCATTCAGTATCCGTACAGCTCCAGAATTTCCTGCGTGTATTTGCCCGGTGCTTCATATACGATGAGCGGCTTTTCCACGGTGATGCGGGAGCGGCCGCCCCGCACGCAGTCCAAGAGAACCATGTTGGGCTCCCGATCCGCATAAGGGTACACCAGCCGCATGCGCTTGGGCTCCAGATGGTGTGCGCACAACGTCACCATCAGCTCGGCCAGACGGAAGGGTCTGTGTACCATATAAAAATGTCCCCCCGGCCGCAGCAGCTTCTGCGCGGTCGTCACCAGCTCCTCCAGGCTGCAGCAGATTTCATGCCGGGCAATGGCCAGCGCATCATTTGGGTTCTGCAGCCCGTGCCGGCCGATCATATACGGCGGATTGGACGTAATGACATCAAAAGAAGCAGCCGCAAATACAGCGTCTGCCTCCCGGATATCCCCTGTTACAATTTCAATTCGGTCCTCCAGTCCGTTCATTCGGACACTGCGGCGTGCCATGTCGGCACTCTCCGGCTGCAGCTCCAGACCGACGAAATGCTCCGCCTGTGTCTTGGCACTCATAAGAAGCGGGAGAATTCCTGTACCGGTACCCAGATCCAGCACCCGATCCCCCTTTGCCGCCCCGGCAAAGCCGGACAGCAAAACCGCATCCATGCCAAAGGCAAACCTTCCCGGATTCTGAATGATCTCCAGATGGCTTCTCTGCAGATCGTCGATCCGCTCATTCGGCTGCAGAAGGCTTTTCTTCTCTTCGTCTGTCATTGTTGTTTCTGCGTCTGTAACGATGGCGCCTGCGCGCTCCGTCGGTTCCTGTTCCTGCTGCCTTGGCTTCGTTGTCCCTTGGTGCCTCATTCCGGGAATCGCCTCCCCTTCCGGCAGCATCCTTTGCTCCCTTGTCCCGCTGCATTCCGTTCCCGGAAGCGCCGTTTCCTGCTTCCTTTCCGGCTTCCTTTCCGGCGTTCTCGGTAAGCTCCGGATTTGCGGAGCCATCAGCACCCTGCCGATCCCGGCGGCTCCGACGGCTCCGGACACGCTCGCGCTCTCTTCGCTCCGTCCTTTCGGGCCTGTTCTCGCCGGAATTTTCCGCCTTGCCTCTGACACGCCGCTCCGAACGGCCTGCCGGCTCTGCGGCCTCCTCCTGCTCTGAACGTCCTGCCCGGCTGCCGCGTTCTCCCGGCTCCGGCTTATCGCTCCGACCTTCCTTCTCACTCGTCCCCTTTGCCGAAGGGATTCCCGGCCGGACGCTTCTTCCGGCATTTTTGAGCTCGGCCCGATTGACCTTGGGCTTTGCCTGCCCTCTTTTCCTGCGGTGCAGAATCGTCAATGCATCCGCCGCACTCTCATGAACCTCTTTCCCGTCATCGATTTCCACCAGAATCCGCACGGTCTGCTTCAGAATGTTGACACTGATCACACTGCCGACCAGCCCGTCCTCGGTCTGAACCTCGTCCCCGAGCCTTGGCAGAGACTTGTTCAGCTCCTCGTAGGTCTCCTCCTCGTTCTTGAGGCAGCACATCAGTCTGCCGCAGGAGCCGGAAATTTTCGTTGGATTCAGCGACAGATTCTGCTCCTTGGCCATCTTGATCGAAACCGGCGCGAAATCCGCCAGATAGGTATGACAGCAAAGAGGCCTTCCGCAGATTCCGTAGCCGCCCAGAATCTTCGTCTCGTCGCGGACACCGATCTGACGCAGTTCAATTCTCGTATGAAAGATCCCTGCCAGATCCTTCACCAGATTTCGGAAATCCACCCTTCCGTCGGAGGTAAAATAAAACAGAAGCTTTCCGCTGTCAAAGGTATACTCAGCGTCAATCAGCTTCATGTCCAGCTCATGCTCGCGAATCTTTTCAAAGCATACACGGAAGGCCTCCCGCTCCTTTTCCCGGTTCTCCTTCACGCGCTTCTCGTCCGCTTCGCTTGCCACACGGACAATCTTCTTAATGGGTGCTTTAAACTGCTTCTGATGGATCTTCATCGGATCGCAGACGCTGATCCCGTATTCCAGCCCGCGGGCCGTCTCCACCACAACATGGGTGCCGCGCCGAACCGGCAGCTCTCCGATGGAAAAATAATAGGACTTTCCGGCTGTCCGGAAGCGCACTCCCACGACACCGACCAGATCCGAATCATACGATTCCTCTGCCCCCGGTGCTTTCGTCACCTCCATCACTTCTGCAGCTTTCGTAACTTCCGTTTCTTCCGTAGCTTCCGCCGTCTTTATCTCTTCCGTGACTTCCGCCGCCTTCGTTTCTTCCGTGACTTCCGCCGCCTCTGTGGCTTCTGTGACCGTCTGTATCTCTATATTCTCTGCCGTCTCCGCTTCCACGCAGAGCACTTCCTCTCTTGTTATCTCTTCCATGCAACCTACTTCCGCCTGTGTATCTGCTGCTGTGATCCCAGGACGGCGACTGTGCAGACGGGCAGCCCCGCCTGCGCAGATGCACCGGCATTGAGCGGGTTCAGCCTGACCGCAGAATCCTTCGCAGCTTCAAAAGCAGCAGCTGCGCAATCTGCGCCTCGTTTTCCTTGCTCCTTCTGCGCCTTTGTGCCTCATCGAAGGCATCGAGGCTCTGCTGCAGTCCCTGGTAGGACAGCGTCATGGCAACACTTCTAATATACGGTATCTCCTCCCGGAAAATCAAGCTGTCTGCCGTTTCGGTGCTCTTCATCACCAGAAGATCCCGGTACCAGCTCTGTCCGAAATCCAGAAAGTCGTCCATGTAAGACTTGTTTTCCGCCAGTCCCTGCGCAAACACCGTAATCCGATGGCTGTCCGCCTCCTTCAGGCCGCGCAGCAGCTCTGTCACCTCCTGCCGGAAGCGTTTCCGATCCTCCTGCAAAAGGTCACGGCACCGGCCCGGATTCCCGTAGGAAAGGCGCACCGCCGTCAGCGCCTCCGGCCCGGTCACCCCCTTTTCCTCCAGCATCCGCAGCAGATCCTTCTCCGGTGCCGGGTGGAGCTGTATGGTGACGCAGCGGGACAGAACCGTCGGCAGGAAGGCTGCAGGATTGTCCGTCAGCAGCATCAGAACCGCGTAAGCCGGCGGCTCCTCCAGCGTCTTGAGCAGCGCATTCTGTGCCTGTTGGCTCATCGTGTCTGCGTTCGGCACGATATACAGCTTATGATCCCCCTGATAGGGCTTGATGCCCACATCGGATTGTATGAAGCGCGCCACGGAAACCCCCAGCGTCGCTGTTTTGGTGACGGCACCGGCCCGTTCGTTGTCAACCCAGATCACGTCCGGATGTGACCGTGCCCTGACCTGCAGGCAGGAATGGCAGACGCCGCAGGGCTCGATTCTGCCCCCTTTTTCCGCGGGATGCTCGCACATCAGAGCCGCCGCCAGCGCCGTGGCAAGAGCGGTCTTGCCGGCTCCCTTTTCTCCGTGAATCAGATACGCCTGAGACAGCCGCCCGGTGTGCAGCGCATTCTGCAGATGAGACACTGCCTGCTCCTGTCCGATCACTGCGTCAAATCCAATTCCTGACATATCCTCTTCCATATTTCATCCACACATCGGCCCATGTCATCGTTTCTGTACCGAACCGTGATTCCCGCCTCGCACAGCTTCTCGTCCGAAAAATCCTGCTCGTCTGCAAGAAACCGGCGGCAAAGCTCCGCATACTGAGGCTGCCGCTGCTTCCTCTCTCTCCTTAGGGCACGCTCCAGCCGTTCGCCGGGATCCAAATCGAGGTACAGGGGGACGACCCTTTCCGCCCCATAGTAACCGCAGAAGGCCCGATAGGATTCCAGCGTCCCGATCAGAAGATAGCTGCTCTCCTCCAGATGGATCTGACCATCGTCCTTTGTATAGTAATGCCAGATTCCGCAGACGGTGTTGTAATCCCGGAATTCAATGATGGCTCCTGCTGTCCTTGCCTCCTCAAACTGCCGGTTTTCCTCAAAAAAATAGGCGACACCGTTCTCCTCTCCCGTGCGGATGGGACGCGTAGTGTAGGGAATCACGCTGCCAAGAAGGGGTTTCCCCTCTCCCCCGGCTGTCCGTCCATACTCCCTGCCGCGCTCCAGCAGCTTCTGATAAATCGTATCCTTCCCGGAGGCACTCTTTCCCATCAGGCAGAATATTCTGCCCCGGCCTGCTGTTGTATCCACGAAGCTCTCTCCATCCTCTCTGTCTGCAGATTTCGTCATCAGCAGCTCACAAAAGGTGCTGACCAAAGTGTTTTCCTCGCCGGATGGATTCACCACACATCGATGCAGCGGATCATATTGGTATTGCCGGATACGCCCAGCGGGATTCCTGCGGTCAGGACCGCCTTATCCACAGGCTTGACATAA
>CAYXAN010000118.1:0-6190 GCA_964461705.1 uncultured Sarcina sp.
GGGGCTCGCCGTTGCCATGGAGCATCTGATTCGGAAATATCACTGCAGCGCCGGCGCCATTCAGTGCTGGAACGCCCTGCAGGGTGAGCTGGGCATCATGCCGTGTGCGGCAAATGCGCTTCTCAACGAGAAGGGCATTCCCATGGTATGTGAGACGGACATTCACGGCGCAATCACCGCGCTGATGGTGGAAGCGGCGGCAAACGATGACACCAGAGGCTTTTTCGCGGATTGGACCATCCGCCATCCTGACATTGCCAACGGGGAGCTGCTGCAGCACTGCGGACCCTGGCCGATTTCGGTGGCGAAGGAAAAGCCCTGCATCACCTATCCGCTGGCCTTCGATTATCCGGGCGCGATCACGGCGGAGGCCAAGCACGGCGATGTGACGCTGGCCCGCTTTGACGGAGACAACGGGGAATACAGTCTGCTTCTTGGAAATGCCAAGGGTGTGGACGGACCGAAGGGGATGGGAACCTATCTCTGGGTTGAGGTGGACAACATCAAACGGCTGGAAGCCAAAATTGTCGAGGGGCCGTACATTCACCACTGCGTCGGCATTCATAAGGACGTGGTTCCGATTTTGTATGAGGCCTGCAAATACATCGGCATCAAGCCGGATCTGTATGATCCCATCGAGGAGGATGTAAAGGCATATCTTAGGGGAGAATGACGGCAGCAGGCCATGGGTTATCGCATGTTCGCCGGAATCCGTTGCCGGCGGACGGCGTACCGTGACAAACAGGGAGGCAGTATGGAGAATTTAAAGGCAAAGGCATATGAATTGAGAAAGGATACCGTCGACATCATCATGGCGGGCGGCGGAGGCCACATCGGCGGCGACATGTCCGTGATGGAGGTGCTGGTGGATCTGTATTTTCGCCAGATGAATGTATCCCCCGAAAAGGCAGACGATCCGGACAGGGACTATTTCATCCTGAGCAAGGGCCATTCCATGGAGGCCTATTACGCTGTTCTGTGTGCAAAGGGATTTCTTGATCTGGAGGATGTGAAGGCAAGATTTTCCAAATTCGGTTCCCCCTACATCGGACACCCGCACAATACTCTGCCGGGAATCGAGATGAACTCCGGCTCCCTGGGGCACGGGCTGCCGGTGGCGGTCGGCATGGCACTTGCCTGCAAGAAGGACGGAAGGCCAAGCCGCGTGTACGTGGTGACCGGCGACGGCGAGCTGGCAGAGGGCTCCAACTGGGAGGGCTTCATGTCCGGCGCGATGTATCATCTGGACAACCTGTGCTGCGTGATTGACCGGAATCATCTGCAGATCTCCGGCAGCACCGAGGACGTCATGGGACTGGACGAGCTCTCGGCGAAGGTGGCAGCCTTCAACTGGAACGTGATCGTGGTAAAGGACGGAAACGACCTGGACGAGGTGGACGCTGCCTTTGAGGAAGCAAAGAGGTGCAAGGGAAAGCCCACCTGCATCATCTCCAATTCCACCAAGGGGAAGGGCTCTCCTGTCATGGAGAACAAGGCGGCATGGCATCATAAGCTCCCCTCTTCGGAGGAGCTGGAGCAGATATACAAGGATCTGGAGGCACATAAGGAGGAGCTGTTATGAACAATGTCGTAAACAAAATCCCTAACCGTAAGGTGATCTGCGATGTGCTCATGGAGCACGCAAAGACCGACAAGGACATCATGGTTCTGTGCAGCGACTCCCGCGGGTCGGCCTCCTTAACGCCCTTCTTTGAAGCGTTTCCGGAGCAGTCGGTGGAGGTCGGCATCGCCGAGCAGGATCTTGTCGGCATAGCGGCAGGACTTGCCAAGTGCGGCAAGAAGTCCTATGCTGCCTCTCCTGCCAGCTTTGTATCGACCAGAAGCTATGAGCAGGCCAAGGTGGACTGCGCCTATTCGGACACCAATGTGAAGCTGATCGGCATCTCCGGCGGCGTCAGCTACGGCGCCCTCGGCATGAGCCACCATTCGGCACAGGACATCGCGGCCATGTCCGCGATTCCCAACATGCGGGTGTACCTTCCCAGTGACCGTCATCAGACAAGACACCTGATGGAGGCCCTGCTGCAGGATGAGAAGTGTGCCTACATCCGTGTGGGACGCAATCCGGTGCAGGACGTGTACACCGAGGAGGATTGCCCCTTTGAGATGAACAAGGCCACCGTCATCAGGGAATGCAAAGAGGGGACAGATGTCGCCATCATTGCCTGCGGAGAGATGGTCCGTCCGGCGGCGGAGGCGGCAGAGCTTCTGGAGAAGGACGGCATCCATGCAGGTGTCATCGACATGTACTGTGTGAAGCCGCTGGACACAGAGGCGGTCATCAGGGCGGCAGAGAAGGCAAGGCTGGTCGTCACCGTGGAGGAGCACTCTCCCTTCGGCGGCCTTGGCTCCATGGTGGCACAGGTGGTGGGAGCGAGCTGCCCGAGGAAGGTCATCGGCATCGCGCTTCCGGATGCGCCGGTGATCACGGGGACATCGCCGGAGGTCTTTGCACACTACGGAATGACCGGAGAGGGCATTGCCGAGAGGATCAAAAAGGAGCTGCAGTAGCAGGGTACGGTACTGAAGCACAGCACGGAAGTGCGGTACAAGCGGCAGCGGGCGGCGGGCCCTGCGAAGGATGCGCAGGGCCGGGATGCCGCCGTATAGCCGACAAGAGGAAAAGGCCTGGGGGACATATGATAAAATACGTATTGGCCGTCGATCAGAGCACGCAGGGGACCAAGGGGCTTCTGTTCAATGAAGACGGGGAGCTGATTGCACGAAGGGATCGGAGTCATCGCCAGATCGTCAATGACAGGGGATGGGTGGAGCACGATCCTGAAGAGATTCTGGCAAACACCCTTGCCGTGTGCGCGGATGTCATAGGGGAAGCAGGGATTTCACCGGACTCTGTCTGTGCCATGGGCATTTCAAACCAGAGGGAGACCTCGCTTGCCTGGGACAAACGGACGGGGGAGCCGGTGTACCATGCCATTGTATGGCAGTGCTCCCGGGCAGCGGAGATCTGCAAGAGGCACGAGAAGGAGGCAGAGAGCATCCGCCGGAAGACGGGGCTGCAGCTCTCTCCCTATTTCCCGGCGTCAAAGCTGCAGTGGATCATGGAGAATGTGCCGAAGGCACAGGAGCTGGCAGATAAGGACGCCTTGGCGGTAGGTACGGTCGACAGCTGGCTCGTCTATTCGCTGACAAAGGAGCATGCCTTTAAGACCGACTATTCCAATGCCTCCAGGACGCAGCTGTTCAACCTGGATACGCTGTGCTGGGATGAAGAGCTGCTGGCCTCCTTCGGCCTGCCGAAGAGCGCGATGGCCGAGGTGTGTATGTCGGATTCTGTTTTCGGCATGACGGATCTGGGAGGGCTGCTGACGACTCCGATTCCGATCTGCGGGGTGCTGGGAGACAGCCACGGAGCACTGTTCGGACAGAACTGCCGAAGACCCGGCCAGATCAAGACGACCTACGGAACCGGATCCTCTGTGATGATGAACATCGGGACACAGAACCTCCTCTCGGATAAGGGCATTGTCACCTCTCTTGCCTGGGGAATGAAGGGCAAGGTGGAGTACGTTCTGGAGGGAAATCTGAACTACACGGGAGCGGTGATCTCGTGGCTGAAGGATAACGTCGGCCTGATCTCGTCCGCAGGGGAGACGGGAGAGCTGGCAAAGGAGGCGAATCCGCTGGATCAGTCATATTTTGTCCCTGCCTTCACGGGTCTTGGCGCTCCCTACTGGGATTCCGAGGCAACGGGGATGCTGACAGGGATCACCCGGCTCACCGGAAGGAAGGAGATCGTCAAGGCCTGCGTGGAATGCATCGGGTATCAGATCACGGATCTGATCGAGCTGATGCGGCAGGAGACCGGCCGCGAGGTGGCAGAGCTTCGGGTTGATGGGGGACCTACGGCGAATGAGTTCCTGATGCAGTTCCAGAGCGACATGGCAAGGGTGACGGTTTCCGTTCCGGGGACGCAGGAGCTCTCCGGCATGGGAGCGGCATACATGGCGGGAATCTCGGCGGGAGTGTATGATGAGGAGAAGATTTTCTCCGAAGCAGGACGAAGAAGCTACACGCCGCAGATGGATATAAAAGAGCGGAACGGCAAATATGAAGGCTGGAAGCAGGCTGTACAGCAGGTGCTGACGCACCCGTAGGAAGGATGGAAGGGAAGACCCGGAATGAAGACGAAGGCAGTTGACATTGCGCGCGCGCTGGGGATCTCCAAGGCCACCGTTTCCCTTGCCTTAAATGGGAAGCCGGGGGTCAGCGAGAAGACCAGGCGGGAGGTTGAGGAGTGCAGGAAGCGTCTGGAGGAGGGAGAAACCCTTGTCCAGGCGTCGCTTCGGGACGGCAGCGAAACGACGGCCTTTCGTCAGATTAAGGTGGTGCGCGTCATCAACGGGATGAAAAACGCGCAGAACGCCGAGCTGGATCTGTGGACGGATGTAAACCGGGTTTTCGTTAAAAACCTGAAGGAAAACGGCTACTCCCTCGGATTGTGCTACGTGGATTTCAGAGAGCACAATTCGTCTGCCATGGTTGCAGAATGCAACGGGGAGGACGTGGCCGGCGTCATCATCTTCGGGACGGAGCTGCTGGAGGAAAATGTTGCGGTTCTGGATCGAATCCATAAGCCGCTCGTGATATACGATACGGTGCCGAAGACCAACCGGTATCCGGTCATTGTGATTGACAACCGGCAGGGAGTGGAGCTGGCCGTGGAGGAGCTGATGTCCAAGGGAAACAAGGAGATCTGTTATCTCTCCAATCCGATGCCGATGTACAACTACCTCAGCCGGCAGAGGGGCTTTCTGGAGAGCATGAAGAACCGCGGCTTCGGAGATGCCTCGGACAGAATCTTCTCGATCGGCAGCTCCATTGAGGAGTGCCGTCAGTCCATGCTGCAGTATTTTCGAAGCCATGTGCTGCCGGATGCCTTTATCGCGGAAAGCTATCATGTCACCATGGGGACGGTCATGGCAGCCAATGAACTGGGAATACGGATTCCGGAGGATGTAAGCCTGATCGGAATCGATGCGCTGCCGCGGTATCTTACCGGCGGACTGGCGGTGACCAGCGTCCGGGTACCGCATACGGAGAGAGCCTACTGGACCGTGCAGCTGCTGCTGAAGGAAATCCGACATCCGGTGGGGGAAAAATGCCGGCTGTACACCAACTGTGTCCTTGTAGAGGGGGAAAGCGTCAGAAGAAAGGACGGGTGACAGCTATCGGAGGCTTTGCTGCATCGAAGATTTTGATGTATGGAAGGCTATGCTGTATCGATGAAGCGGGGGCGGGGTTATCCTGCCCCCGCTTCATCTCCGGAGCCTTACTTCCAGAGCTTTACCCTTGCAAAAAACCGCCCCTTTTTCGTTCGGGCACCGAGCCCCAGGTATTGAAACTTTCCGTATCCCCGCACGGAGACCCTGCTTCCCGGCTTCAGGTCATAGCCGCTGCTGAAGGCGGCTCTTCCGTCTACGAAGACCTGCTCGGCCTCCACCAGCTCCTGTGCCCTCGCACGGGACAGCTGATAAACCATCGCCAGAACCGCATCCAGCCGTTCAGAGGAAACAGAGCCCTCCCGCTCCTCATAATGCGGCCGGATCGTGCATTCTGCCGCAGGTACCTCCCGGCAGGTCACACCGGTGTGACGGATTTGGGTCAGCTCCGATGCGATCAGCTCCGCGTTATCCTTCATCACAAAGAGGTAGGCCATGGCCTGACCCTTTGCTTGCGCCGGATCTGCCGCGCCCGCCAGGATGTCTCCGATGCGGTCCCTCTCAATTCCCAGATTCATCAGCACACCCAGATAATCCCGGTGACTTAACGGCTCCGCAAAACGGTGATTTACAGCCCGCACCTCCATACAGGAAACCGCCTGAGGCGCGGCTTCTTCCCCTGCCAGAAAGGTCTCTGCATCCAGATAATCCGGCAGAAAGCACAGCACCCTTCGCTCCGCTTCCTCCCGGCCGCCGTACAGTACCCATTCCGTTCCGCGGAAGGTTCCGCAGAGCGCTCCCAGGGAAGCCCCCGATGCGCAGGTCCGCACACGAACCCCGGCCTGCCCCGCCGGCACGCCGGCCGCCTCCAGAAAATCCGCCTGCTCCGCAGCCGTCAGAAATTGCGTGTGCGTCACATAGCCGTTTTGAAAGGCACGCTGTGCCAGCTCCTCGATTCGTTTCCTTATCTTGTCTTTTTCACTCAT
>CAYXAN010000119.1:0-6044 GCA_964461705.1 uncultured Sarcina sp.
ATGATGCAGTTATCAAAATCATCACCGCCAAGGTGCGTATCGCCGTTGGTGGACAATACCTCGATGACACCGTCACCGATTTCAATGATGGACACATCAAAGGTACCGCCGCCAAGGTCATAGACCATGATCTTCTGTTCCTTTTCGTTGTCCAGACCGTAAGCCAGGGCAGCCGCCGTAGGCTCGTTGATGATTCTCTTTACCTCAAGACCCGCGATCTTTCCGGCGTCCTTGGTTGCCTGACGCTGTGCGTCATTGAAGTATGCGGGAACGGTGATGACCGCCTCCGTTACCTTCTCGCCCAGATAGCTCTCCGCATCATCCTTGAGCTTCTGCAGGATCATGGCGGAAATCTGCTGCGGGCTGTACTTCTTGCCATTCAGTGTCCTGCCGTTGTCCGTTCCCATATCTCTCTTGATCGAGGCTACGGTGTTTTCCGCATTGGTGACTGCCTGACGCTTTGCCGGCTCGCCTACCAGACGGTCGTTATTCTTGGTAAAAGCCACGACGGAGGGGGTGGTTCTTGCACCCTCCTTGTTGGCGATGACGGTCGGCTGTCCGCCTTCCATGACTGCCACGCAGCTATTGGTTGTTCCCAGATCGATACCAATAATTTTGCTCATAATCTACACTCCATTTCCGTGCCGCACGGCACCTTGATTCCCTTCCCGATACGCTCCCGTATCCGGCCTGTTCCGTTTATCGTCATTCCCCCGAGGGGGATTGATTCCGTTCATTCTTACTGAGCTACTGCCACCATGCTGTGCCGCAGAACCTGATCGTGATACATATAGCCCTTCTGCAGCTCCTGTGCGACAATGCCGCTTTCATATTCCGCCGTCTCCACCTGCATGACGGCATTGTGAAGCTCCGGATTGAATTCCTTGCCCACTGCCTCAATCGGTGCAACCCCGATGGCCTCCAGCTGCTTGATCAGCTGTGTATAAATCTTCCTCATGCCGGCAACAAAGGCATCCTCCTCGTCTGTCTCGGTCACCGTGTCAAAGCCCCGTTCAAAGTTGTCCACGATCGGAAGGATCTTCTCAATGACACTTTTTTCACCCATCGAGAACATCTGATCCTTTTCCTTTTCCGTCCGCTTTCGGAAATTATCGAACTCCGCCATCTGACGGCGAACCCGATCCTCCAGCGAGTCGACCTTTTCCTTCAGCTCGGTCTTTTCCTTATCCGCCTTCTTATTGCGTGAAAAGAAGCCTTTTTTCTCCGTCTGCTCCGGCTCGGAAGACTCTGCCCCGGGAGCTCCGTCTTCCGAGGTCTTGGCCTCATCCGGCCCGGCGCTCTCCTTTGCTTCGCAGGAAGGCTCTGCTGTCTTTTCCCGGCAGGCGTCGCCGCACTCTGCGCCGTCCTCCGTTACCGGATCCGTTTCCTTTGGCTGTTCACCGGAAACATCCTTGTCTTCAACGGGATCCGGATTCGATCCGGCCTCTTCCCTTCTGTATTCCTCGTCTGCCATAGCCACCTCCTAATACCGCCGTCCGCGGCGTGAGGAAAATCTTCTTCCTTATTGCTTTCCGTACAAGGCATCCAGCTGCTGCATGATATCCTTCAGTATGCTGACGACCTTGTCATAATCCATTCGCTTCGGTCCGATCACGCCGACCGTTCCCTTCATTCCCTCACCCAGTTCATAGGTGGCGGTCACGACGCTGCAGTTCTGCAGGCCGCTTGTCGGCATCTCGTTTCCGATGTAAATCTGAATGCCGGTTTCGTTGTGCTCGGAAAGGGTTTCCTGTACAATGCTGCCCAGTGCCTGCTTTTCCTCAAAATTACTGATGAGCTCGCTCATCTGCCGGGCATCCCCGGCCAGCTCCGGATACCGCAGGATATTGGTTGCCCCGCTGGTGTAGATCTTGGGGTTCTCATCCGGCTGTACTGCCTGCGCCGCGGCATCAATGACCTTCTCCACGATCTCATCATGATCGCCGGCCTGCTGCTTGAGCATCGCAATCAGCCCCAGATTGACCTCATCCACCGGAACGCCGCACAGCCCGTTGTTCAAAATCATATTCAGCTTGAACAAGGTCTTCTGGTCCAGCGTCTCGTCCAGATGAATCATGGTATTGCGGACGAGGTTTCCCTCCACCACAATCACCGCCAGAATCGTCTGCACATCCACCTGCGACAGCTGGATGAACTTGATCTTGTTCCGGCGGATGGCCGGTGCCGAAATCATGGAAGCATACTGGGTTGCAGAGGAGAGGAGCTTCGCCACATCCTGCAGAAGATTCTCCAGCCGATCCTGCTTCTCCAGAAGGACATTCTGCATATCGCTGAGCTTCTCCCTTTCGCCCCGCAGCATATCGTCCACATAAATGCGATAGCCCTGATCGGTAGGGATCCTTCCCGCCGATGTATGCGGCTGGGTGATCAGCCCCATTTCCTCCAGATCCGACATCTCATTTCGAATGGTTGCCGAGCTGAGATTCAAATCCGTATATCTGGAGATCGTCCGGCTTCCCACCGGCTCCCCGGTTTCCAGATAATTGTGGATAATGGCCTGCAATATCTTCATTTTTCGTTCCTGCAGTTCCATTCTCTCTCCTGTTCGTTGTTAGCACTCGTTCGTGCTGAGTGCTAACAATCACTGAACATAATCTATCACCGCCCCGGAGCTATGTCAACGGATAGAAAATAAAGAAAAAATAAAAGACCCCGCACACTGCTTTGCGGGGTCTTTCTGCATGATAATTGACGGATACGGGCCGATCCGGCCCACGCGCTGAAATCCATTGCTCAGCTGTCAACCACTAAGGAAACGCTGATTTAATCAGCGTTTCCTTAGAAACCTCCGGTGGATCGCACGGATTTGCAAGGGAAAATGCTGCTTCGCAGCTGGGATCCGGCGGGGAAACGCTTTAATCAGCGTTTCCCTAAAACTACCATGCCTGCTCGCGCAGGCACCACAATAAATAACAATCAGATGCTGAAGGACAGCTCATCCGTTCCGTTCACAACGACATAGGCCTTGTTGTTCTCAGGCTTTACATAAATCTGAGCGGTTTTAAAATCCGCAACGTTCTTTCCCTGATCGTACTGCCATACATCCTTGGCTGACTGAAGAAGTCTGTCATAGGTATAGTCATTGCCGTTCCACTGCAGAATGACCTCTGCCATTCTGGCTGCAGGAATCTCTGCCTTCTGCTCCGACGCCTTTACCTCGGGCTTCTTTACGGCAGCTGCCTTCTTCTCGGCAGTCTTTGCTTCCTTCTTCACCGGCTCCGCTGTCTTGGCTGCCGGCTTCTTCTCCGCCGCCTTTGCCGCAGGCTTCTTTGCGGGCTCCGCTTTCTTCTCTGCGGTCTTTGCTGCCGCAGGCTCTACCTTCTTCTCAACCTTCTTTTCCACTTTTTTCTCCTCTTTTGCAGATGCTTCCTTCACTTCTTCTGTCATCACTGTCGCCGCTTTTGCGGGAGCTGCTGTCTTCGTGCTGAAATTTGCCTTGACTGTTGCAACAGGCTTTCTTGCTGCGCCCATTCTGCCTCCTTTCGACCACCCCAAGCAGGGCTATCGCATCACACTTGCGGCTGCTGTTCGGGCGATACGCTGATTTTACAGGCCTTTCTTCAGCAGAAAAGTATCACAACAGAAATTGTCTGTCAATGAAATTGCCGAAGAATCAATGTGAAATTAGTGCAAAATACACGATGACCACGGTTCCCAGCACGATGCGATACCAGCCGAAGGGTTTGAAATCATGCTCCCGAATGTAGCCCATCAGAAAGCGGATCACAAGAACAGAAACCAGAAAGGCCACCGCCATACCGACCAGCAGGATGAAGGCCTCTGCCGCAGTGAAGGAAAAGCCGAACTTTAAAATTTTCAGAAGACTGGCCCCTGCCATAACCGGAATGGCCAGAATAAAGGTAAACTCCGCCGCTGCTGTCCGCGAAACGCCGATCAGAAGTCCTCCGATGATGGTTGCCCCCGATCGCGAGGTGCCGGGAAAAACCGCCGCCGCCAGCTGGAACAGACCGATGATAAAGGCATCCCTCACGGTAATATCCGAAAGCTCCGTCACCGCCGGCTCTGCGTCTCCCTGCCGCCGCTCCACGATAAGGAAAACGACGCCTACCACAATCAGCATGATCGAGACCACCAGCCAGTTGTACAGATGCTCGTCCAGCCAGTCGTCAAACAGCACGCCCACCACAGCTGCCGGAATGCAGGCAACAATGGTTTTTCCCCACAGCCGGAGGGTCTCCTGCTTCCAGATGATCCGTGTCCTTTTTCTGTGCCGATAGAGACCAAGAGGCCAAATGGTTCTCCAGTACAAAAGAATCACCGCCAGGATCGCTCCAAGCTGGATCACAACCAGAAACATATCCCAGAAATTGGCGGACACCTCCAGCTTTACAAACTCGTTTAACAATATCATGTGCCCGGTACTGCTGATGGGAAGCCACTCCGTGATTCCTTCCACCAGTCCAAACAGTGCCGCCTTCAGAATTTCCAGCATCTCATTCCTCGTTTCTTGTGTCTGTTACTGTAAAAATCCCGGACAGCGGCTGTGCGTCTGTGCGGACTTGCTCACGCAGACACGCAGCATATCCTGCATCCGGTCCCTGCCGGCTTATCGGCCGGGATGGCGGTAGGTCTCCTCCACAAAGCGCCGGATCACCGGCAGAGAACGCTTCACCTTCTCCGTATCGATGCAGTACGCCATTCGGAAATATCCCGGTGCGTGGAAGGTATCGCAGGGCACAAGGATCAGATCATAGGCCAACGCCTTCCGGCAGAAGGCTGTCGCATCCTCCTCCAGAGCCTTCGGCATGATATAGAAGGTTCCGTCCGGCTTCGCCACCTCAAAGCCCAGCTCCTTCAGGCACTGATACAGGAGGCCGCAGTTGGTTTCATAGACCTTCAGGTCCGCCGTATCGTCCGCGGTCTCTGCCACTGCCAGCTGAATCAGGGAGGAGGGGCAATTGTGCCCGATTCCGCGGGAAACCTGCCCGCACATGGGAACCAGCTCCTTCGCGTGGTCGCAGGCAGGATTCACGGCGACATAGCCGATTCGTTCTCCCGGAACGGACAACGCCTTGGAAAAGGAATAGCAGGTCAGCGTGTTCGGATAAAATGCCGCAGGATAAGGAATCGTTTTTCCGTCGAAGGCAATCTCCCGATACGGCTCATCCGATAAAAGGAAGATCGGATACCCCAGCTCCCCGGACTTGCGGGTCAGAAGCTCTGCCAGCTCAGAGAGCGTTTTCTCCGAATAAGCAACGCCGCTGGGGTTGTTGGGCGAGTTGATCAGGACTGCCGCGACCCCCGGCCGCAGCCGCTTTTCCAGCTCCTCCAGATGAATCTGGAAATCCGGTGCCTTTCCGGGAATGATCTCCAGCTGTGCGCCGGTATCATTGATATAAGGAACATACTCCGGAAAAAAGGGAGCCTGAACCAGGATCCGGTCTCCCGGCTTTGTCACTACACGAATGGCATGAGCCAAAGCTCCCGCGCAGCCCGAGGTCGGAAAAATATGCTCCGCCTCGTAGTTCATTCCAAAGCGACGGTTCAAAGACTCCGCCAGCTTCTGCTTGACCTCCGGAATCCCGAGGCTGGGACTGTACCCGTGCAGCTGCACCGGTTCCATTGTCTGCAGCAGACGGATGATCGTCTCTGTGAAGCTCTCCGGTGCAGGAACAGACGGATTCCCCAGACTGTAGTCGAATACGTTCTCGTATCCGATCTCCTTCGCCCGTGACGCGGCGTACTCCGACAACTCACGAATGACGGATTTGTTTCCCAGCATCTTCTGATAATGTTCATTGATCATCCCAGTGAGCCCTCCATTTCTGCGTTTTCCCTGTCTTGTCAAGACAGATGAATCCAAGTGCCTTCGCCGTTTTCTGTGAGGCTTCGTTTGCAGAATCCGTGTACAGATCCACCTGCGTTTGCCCAAGCTCCCGCCTTGCAAAATCCAGGATGGCTTCTCCTGCCTCCCTGGCAAAGCCATGCCCCCGCATATCCTTTCGAATCAAATATCCCAACTCCACGGCGGACTCACCCTGCCGACAGGGTGAGAGACCTGC
>CAYXAN010000120.1:0-6038 GCA_964461705.1 uncultured Sarcina sp.
TGGTGGAGCGCTGCATCTCCGGCTGGAAGGAAATTGAGTACGAGGTGATGCGCGACGGCGCAGGCAACTGCATCACCGTCTGCAACATGGAGAACATTGACCCGGTCGGCGTGCATACCGGCGATTCCATTGTCGTGGCGCCCTCCCAGACGCTCTCGGACAAGGAATATCAGATGCTGCGTACCGCAGCTCTGAACATCATTGATGAGCTGGAGATTACCGGCGGCTGCAACGTGCAGTTTGCGCTGCATCCCACGAGCTTTGAGTATTGCGTCATCGAGGTCAATCCCCGCGTATCCCGTTCCTCGGCCCTGGCGTCCAAGGCGACCGGTTACCCCATCGCCAAGGTGGCCGCCAAGATTGCCCTTGGCTTTACGCTGGATGAAATCAAAAATGCCGTAACCGGTAAAACCTATGCCTCCTTTGAGCCGACGCTGGATTACTGTGTCGTGAAGTTCCCGAGGCTCCCGTTTGATAAGTTCATCCATGCCAAGCGGACACTGACCACCCAGATGAAGGCGACCGGTGAGGTTATGAGCATCTGCTCCAGCTTTGAGGGCGGCCTGATGAAGGCGCTTCGCTCTCTGGAGCAGCACGTGGACGCACTGGACAGCTATGATTTCAGCAGTCTGTCCAAGGAGGAGCTGTTTGCCCGGCTGACGGTCGTCGACGATCAGCGGATCTGGGTGATTGCCGAGGCGCTCCGCAAGGGAATTTCTCATCAGACCATTCATGAGATCACCATGGTGGATGAGTGGTTCATCGACAAGATCCACAATCTGGTCCGTATGGAGGCAAGGCTTAAGAAGGAGCCCCTGACGGTTGATCTGCTGACCGAGGCAAAGCGTCTGGAGTTCCCGGACAATGTCATCGCCCGCTGGAGCGGCCGGGCCGAGCAGGAGGTTGCTTCGCTTCGCTACGCCAACGGAATCACGGCAAGATACAAGATGGTGGACACCTGTGCTGCGGAGTTTGAGGCGCAGACACCGTATTTTTACTCGGTATACAATACGACGGATACCGATGAAGCCAAGGAGAGAGTGACCGACCGCAAGAAGATTCTGGTGCTGGGCTCCGGACCGATCCGCATCGGGCAGGGAATTGAGTTCGATTACTGCTCCGTGCATGCGACCTGGGCCTTTGCGCGGGAGGGCTATGAAACCATCATCATCAACAACAATCCGGAGACCGTATCCACAGACTTCGATATTGCGGACAAGCTGTATTTTGAGCCGCTGACGCCGGAGGATGTGAAGAACATCGTGGACATCGAGCATCCGGATTATGCCGTGGTGCAGTTCGGCGGACAGACGGCCATTAAGCTGACCTTAAGCCTGACGCAGATGGGGGTTCCGATCCTCGGGACAGATGCCAAGGATGTGGATGCCGCAGAGGATCGTGAGATCTTCGATGAGGTTTTGCAGAAGTGCGGGATCCGACGAGCAGAGGGCGCGACCGTTTACACGGCCGAGGAGGCCAAGGAGGTGGCGCATCGTCTGGGCTATCCTGTCTTGGTTCGTCCCAGCTATGTGCTGGGCGGTCAGGGCATGCAGATCGCTCTTTCAGATGAGGAGATCGAACAGTTCATGGCGGTCATCAACCGCTACACGCAGGAGCATCCGATCCTTGTCGACAAGTACCTTCAGGGGACCGAGACCGAGGTGGATGCTGTCTGCGACGGGGAGAATATCCTGATTCCCGGCATCATGGAGCACATCGAGCGCTCCGGTGTCCACTCCGGCGATTCCATTTCGGTATATCCTGCGCAGACGCTGTCTGACCATGTGAAGGAGACCATCGCGGAGTACACAAGGCGCCTCGCTGCAGAGCTGCATATCGTGGGACTGATCAATGTGCAGTTCATTGCCGTGGGAGAGGACGTCTACATCATTGAGGCAAATCCGCGCTCCTCCCGCACCGTGCCCTACATCAGCAAGGTGACCGGCATCCCGATCGTGGATCTGGCGGCCAAGTGCATGCTGGGACATAAGCTGACCGAGATGGGCTACAAGCCGGGACTTGCGCCGGAGGCGGGAACCATTGCCATCAAGATGCCGGTATTCTCGACGGAGAAGATTCGCGGCGCCGAGATTTCCGTGGGGCCGGAGATGAAGTCCACCGGCGAGTGCCTCGGCATTTCCCGGGACTTCAATGAGGCGCTGTACAAGGCCTTCATGGGAGCCGGCGTCAGTCTGCCCAGACACCGGCAGATGATCATTACGGTGAAGGATGCGGATAAGGGAGAAATCATCGATATTGAAAGACGCTATGAGAAGCTGGGGTACATCATTTACTCCACCCGCAGAACGGCGGAGAATCTTCAGGAGCACGGCATTCACGCCAGAAGGGTGAACCGGATCGGACAGGAATCTCCTACCGTGATGGATCTGCTTCTGGGACACAAGATTGATCTTGTCATTGATACGCCGACGCAGGGACATGATAAGAACCGGGACGGCTTCCTGATTCGGCGCACAGCCATCGAGACGGGAGTTACCACCATCACCTCACTGGATACAGCCCGGGCACTGGTATCTTCCTTGGAACATCAGGAAGAGGAGCACGAGATGGAGATCATCGATATCGTGACATTATAAGGATGAATTCGGTAAACTACAGCAGGGAAATGGACAAAATCATCGCACAGAACCGGGAGCAGGGGCGGATTCCGTCCCTGCTCCTGCAGGTCTGCTGTGCCCCCTGCTCCAGCTATTGTCTGGAGTATTTGCGGGAGGATTTCGATATCACGGTGCTGTACTACAATCCCAATATTTCCGAGAAAACGGAATATGACAGGCGCAAAGCGGAGGAGCTGCGGCTGATCCGGGAATACAACCGTCAGGTGGAGCAGCAGGATTTTGACGGGACGCAGTCCACAGGAAGAGCCCGCAGAATCCATGTTCTGGATGTGGCTTATGACGGTCAAAGATATGAGGAGGCCGTCCGGGGTCTGGAGAGCTGTCCGGAGGGGGGAGACCGGTGCACGGTGTGCTTTTCCCTTCGTCTGGAGAAGACCGCGCAGTTGGCGGTGCAGGGCGGGTATGATTTTTATACCACGACCCTGACGATTTCGCCGCTGAAGGATGCGGCCCGGCTGAACCGGATCGGCGAGGAGCTGGGAGAGCGCTGCGGTGTCCGCTGGCTGCCGTCGGACTTCAAAAAAAAGGACGGATACAAACGGTCCATTGCGTTGTCCCGGAAATTCGGACTTTACCGGCAGAATTATTGCGGCTGCAAATACAGCAGGGCAGCAAGAGAAGGGGAGGTATTGACTTCATGAAGCAGTTGTTGGATCTATTGTCAGAGGAAATGGGAAAGGCCTTTGCATCGGCGGGGTATGATGCGGCGATGGGAAGGGTCAGCGTTTCCGCCCGTCCGGATCTGGCGGAGTATCAATGCAACGGCGCCATGGCAGGTGCAAAGCAGTATCACAAGCCGCCCTTTGTCATTGCCGGTGAGGTGGTCGAGGGGCTTCGGGATTCTGCCGTGTTTGCGGATGCGGCTGTCGTAAAGCCCGGCTTTATCAATGTAAATGTGAAGGAGGACTGCCTTCGGGATTTCCTGCGGCAGATGAGTGTGGAGGAGAAGTTCGGCATGCCTCTTGCGGACAAGCCGAAGACGGTGGTGCTGGACTACGGCGGACCGAATGTGGCAAAGCCTCTCCATGTAGGGCATCTTCGCTCGGCGGTCATCGGCGAAGCAGTCAAAAGAATCGTTCGCTATCACGGGGATACAGCCATCGGAGATATTCATCTGGGAGACTGGGGCCTGCAGATGGGACTTGTCATCACGGAGCTTCGCCGCAGGAAGCCGGAGCTGCCGTATTTTGACCCGGATTACACAGGGGACTATCCGGATGAGGCTCCGTTTACGGTCAGTGATCTGGAGGAGATCTATCCCTATGCCAGCGGTCTGTCCAAGCAGGATGAGGCCTACCATGCGGAGGCGCTGGAGAACACGCACCGGCTTCAGGAGGGAGACCGCGGCTACCGAGCCCTGTGGCAGCATATCATGAACGTGTCGATTGCGGACATGAAGCGCAACTACGCAAAACTTGAGGTCTCCTTTGACCTGTGGAACGGCGAATCCACCGTGAATGACCTGATCGCGCCCATGGTAGAGGACATGAAGGAGAAGGGAACGGCGTACGAGAGCGAGGGAGCCCTGGTGGTGGATGTGTCAGAAGAAGCCGATGCCAAGGAGGTTCCGCCCTGCATGATTCTGAAAAGTGACGGCGCCGCTCTGTACACGACGACGGATCTTGCGACGATTCTGGACCGAACGAATCAGTTCCATCCGGATGAGATGATCTACATTACGGACAAAAGGCAGGCCCTTCACTTTGTGCAGGTGTTTCGTGCGGCAAGGCGGTGCGGCCTGTGCGCGGAGGACACCGCGCTCCGTCACATCGGCTTCGGCACCGTCAACGGAAGGGACGGGAAGCCCTTTAAAACCCGGGACGGCGGCGTCATGCGTCTGGAGACCCTGATCGAGGAAATCTATGAGAATATGCTTGAAAAGATTTCCGGCAATCCGCAGATTACGGGAGAGGAGGCAAAGGAGACGGCAAGAAGGGTTGCCCTGGCTGCCATCAAGTACGGCGACCTGTCCAATCAGGCCTCGAAGGACTACATTTTTGACACGGAGAAGTTCACCTCCTTTGAAGGAGATACCGGTCCGTATATTCTGTATACCATCGTGCGCATCAAGTCCATTCTCGCCAAGTATCGGGAGGCCGGCGGGTGTGACCTCGCAAAGCTTGCGATCGCCGCGCCCTGCAGCAAGGCCGAGAAAACATTGATGCAGGACATTGCAGGCTTTGGTGCCATGATGAACGGAGCCTATGAGGATTGTGCACCCCACAGGATCTGTGCGTATATTTTTCAGGTATCCAATGACTTCAACAGCTTTTACCACAGCACGCGCATTCTGACAGAGGAGAATGCGGAGAGGAAGGAAGGGTGGATTGCGCTTCTGGAGCTGACAAGACGGATACTGGAAACCTGTATTGATGTTCTTGGCTTTTCCGCTCCGGATAGGATGTAGGAAGCATATGTGCCTCCGGGAAAAGACGACCGTGCAGAGGACGGAAAAATCCGACGCGGCGACCTTCGGATGCACGCAGGACGCGGTCAGGATGGTGAGGTGGCAGGAATGGAAATGGGAGAGGTTTTTGAGGCCGGAAAGGATATCATGGATCAGGTTTCCGAGGCCATCAATACGGGAGATTACCAGGACCTGGCAAGCACGGTTCAGGACAGCGTAAGCAAGGTGATGGGCAGGACCGCCGAAAAGAAAACCGGGAAAACAACCGAAAAGGCGGCTTCCCGCAGCAGGGAGAAGAATTACTTCCTCAGAAAGCGGCCGGACCGCGGCAAAGGAAGGGGACGACGGATTGCCGGGATTGTTCTTGGCATTTTCCCCGGTCTTATGACGGCGCTGTTTGTGCTGGCGATCCCGATTTATGTGATGACCGGAGCAGATGCCGCAGAGGTGGGGGTGAGCGTATTTTTTGCCTTGTTTTTCGGACTGATTACCTTTGCCTTTGCGATGCTGGCAAGGAGCGGGAAGAGGCAGCAGGAGCTGGTGAAGCGCTATTACGAGTACGGATCGCTGGTTGGCACCGGAAAGGAATACATCGCCGTGTCCGAGCTGGCGGATAAGGCCGGTGTTACGCAGGATCAGATCCGAAAGGACATTCTGGCCATGCGGGCGGAGGGGTACCTTCCGTATGCGGTGCTGGACAGGATGGGCACGACGGTGATTCTGACCGATGAAATGTATCAGCAATACGCCAGGGCCGAGCAGTCCCGGGCAAAACGGGAGGAAGAGGAGCGTGTCCGCCGGCTGCAGGAGGAAGGTACCGTGCAGGGAACCGGGGAAACCTGGGAGACGGCAGCGCAGAATGTGGCACAGGCCGATGCAAGGTCCAGGGCGCAGGAGGAAGCGGCGAAGGCACAGTCTGCACAGAAGAAGGAGTCTTCACAGAAGGGGCAGAAGGCAGAGGCAAAAAGCGAGTCCGAGAAGCTTCTTGCAGA
>CAYXAN010000121.1:0-6035 GCA_964461705.1 uncultured Sarcina sp.
AAAGCAACCTGGAGAAACCACGCAGACCCGCCTTACCTCAGCGTAGTATCGGACCGCTAAGGACAGGGCACCGTACTCCTTGTCCTTCTCCGTGGCAAGGATTCGGTCCGCCACCTCCTTCTGCACCATGATGGTGATGCTCTCGAAGCTCCGTGCCTCCTGCAGGAGCTGCAGCAGAATCGGTGTCGTGATGTAGTAAGGGAGATTTGCCACACACTTCAGCGGTCTCCCGCCGTTATATTCAGCGGCAATGGCTGTCACATCTGTTTTGAGGATGTCCTGAAACAGAACCGTGACGTTTCCGCAATCCTCCAGCGTGACCTCAAGCACGTTTTCCAGCCCTTTGTCAATTTCCACTGCCACCACATGTCCTGCCGATTCCGACAAGAGCTGCGTCATCGTGCCGATTCCGGGCCCGATCTCCAGAACGCAGTCCTCTCCGGTGATCTCTGCCGCCTCTATGATCTGATCCACCACGCTCCGGCTGATCAGGAAATTCTGTCCGTACTTCTTCTTTGCCCGGATCCCGAACTGATCCAGAACGGTCATGGTCCCATGGGGGGTCGCCAACAATTCGCTCATCTCTCCCGTCACCTCGTGTTGTTCACAGCCTTCACGTCCATCCGATACAGTCTTCTTGCATTCTGCCAGGTCTGTTCCTCCACCGCTTCGGCCGAAAGTCCCTTCAGCTCTGCAAGCATAGCGGCAACATAGCGAAGGTACAAGGAGCAGTTTCGCTGCCCCCGCTGCGGCTCCGGTGCAAGATAGGGGCTGTCGGTTTCCAGCACGATGCTCTCCAGAGGAATCTGCCGCACGGTCTCCTTCAGCCTTTTGCCGTTTTTGAAGGTAACGACGCCGCCCACACCGATGAAGAAGCCCATCTGCAGAAATTCCGCCGCAAGCTCCGGACTGTAAGAGTAACAGTGGATGACTCCGCCGATCTCCTCTGCCTTTTCCTCCTTAAGGATCTGCAGCGTATCCGCCGCCGCATCGCGGGAATGTATGATCACCGGCCGGTGCAGCTCCCTCGCCAGCTGAAGCTGACGGCGAAACCAGTGCTGCTGCCGCTCCCTTTCCGGCTCCTTCCAATGGTAATCCAGTCCGATCTCTCCTATGGCTGCCATGCGCGGCAGCGCCATTCTCTCCCGGATTTCCTGTATCCATTCCTCTGTCATATCCCGGCATTCCGAAGGATGAATTCCCATGGCTCCGTACATCCAGGGCTTCTGCTCCACCAGACTCGAAATCTTCGCAAGGCTCTCATGCGTCGATCCGGGATCCGTCACCGCCCCGATCCCAAGCTGCCGGAATTGCGTAAAAAGCTCCTCCCTGTCCTCGTCAAAGGCCTCGTCATCATAATGTGCATGTGTGTCGAAAAACATTACATCCTCCCAGACATAAAAGAAACACCGTCCCCATGGGCCTAATCCCACAAAAACAGTGCTCCGCATGCGCCTCCAGGGACTCGAACCCTGGACACCCTGATTAAGAGTCAGGTGCTCTACCAGCTGAGCTAGAAGCGCATATCTTTATAAAATTTTAATCACTTGCTCGCGAACAAGTAATAGTATAGTACGGTCTTTTGGGTTTTGCAAGTGTTTTTTGAAAAAATATGACAGTGGTTTTTGAAAAAAATATGGCTGTTATATTTCCGTTATATTTTCGGCAAACCCGGCATCACCTTCTTCAGAGTCTCTATCAGCGGCTCCTGAAAGTCAATGGTCTCGCCCTTGCGGCAGGCCGGGCGAAGGATCTGGCCCTGCGCATCGATTTCCAGCAGCTCTTCATGTCCGCACAGGACTCTGCTGACCGAGCGTCCGTCTCCGTAATAATCCATGATGACAAAGGGATACCTCTGCTCCAGTCTGGAATCATAGGCAATCTGTCCCGCGCAGAAATCCGCATCATCCTCTGCCATCATAAAGAACATGGCGGTCTCACTGGCCAGAACCAGTTCCGCATAGGCCGCCGTCTCCTCCTCGGTCGGCTTCCTGTGATACGTGGAATACAGGGCAAACGGAATCTTCTGATCCCGCAGCAGAGCTGCGGTCAGCTGTGTTTCCGGGTCGTCCAGCGGAAGCGAGACCACGGTATTGCGGCACAGCTTCAGCATCTGAATCTGTGCTGCTGTCAGCCGCCCTGCCTTGCGAAACCACACATAGGCACATTCCTTGTATCTTTCCAGCAGCGTCAGCAGCTCATAGGAATCCTCAGAGGAGCCGGTTTCCCGGATGAACCACGCATAGATGCCCATATCCTGCCCCTGCTCCATCAGGGATGCAAGCCGCTCCATGGTCAGACCGCTCTTTGTCGCCGCATCGTAGCGCAGCAGAACGGTCCAGGGGATGCAGAAGCCCTCCTTTTCCTGCCGCTCGCGAATTCTCGCCGCTCCGTAGGTCCAGCTCATGTAGCCGAAATTGACGCCGAACTTCTTCATGGCCTCCTCATCCGAGTTTTTCAGAAGATTGTGTACCATGTCATAATATGCACTGTTCTCGTTGATCAGGAGCTTCTGCATCACGGAGAATACGGTGCTCTGAAACCGGTTTTTGGAGAACTGCTTTCCCAGATCCGTGAGCCTGCGGATGCTCCGCTCCGGATCATTTTCCATCTCCTTAATCCCGCGATCGATGGCCGCTTCAATCATGGCTTTCTTCATCAGATAAATGTTCATTCCGATACTCCTCTCCTGACCGTTATCTTTGAGTATACCATGTTCTGCGGTTTTTTCCGTGCTCTCTTTCACGCTCTATTTCACACTCTCTTTCACGCGCTTTCATGTGCCTGTCGTGATACCCCTTCCACGCCCGCATCGCGGTGTGTCTGCAGGACGTGCTGTTCGTTCAGCGGCTCTCATTTCTTCAACGTCCGGGCAAAAATGTTATACTGAAACTGCTCCGGCTCATCGGAGGGCTCCGCTTGCTTTTGAAGATTGCGGGAGCGTACCGCAATCCGGGTATCATGGGGTCAAAGGGCCTTTTGACCCCAGCATCACATGATCATGAACCACATGATCCGGGACAGAAAGGGGTGTCTATGATTCAGGATGGAAAGATTTGGGTGGGAAGCACCGCAGGCCGTGTGCCGGCCATACTGCTTCCGAGGATGGCAAACCGTCACGGACTGATTGCCGGCTCCACCGGCAGCGGCAAAACCATCACGCTGAAGGGACTTGCCGAATCCTTCAGCGGCATGGGTGTCCCGGTGTTTCTGGCGGATGTGAAGGGAGACCTCGCCGGCATGTGTCAGCCCGGTGCGGCAGGCGGCAGCATCACCTCGCGTCTGGAGGCCATCGGCGCTGCTGCCGATGAGAGCTTCTTTCAAGGCTTTCCCGTCACCTTCTGGGATCTGTTCGGCAAAAAGGGAATCCAGCTGCGCACCACCGTTTCGGAAATGGGGCCTCTTCTGCTTGCCCGTGTTCTTGGCCTCAATGATCTGCAGTCAGATATCCTGAATGTGGTCTTCCAGATTGCCGACGCAGAGGGACTGCTGCTGATCGACACCAAGGATCTGAAGGCCATGCTGAACTATGTCAGTGACAACCGCTCCGCCTATGAGGCGGATTACGGCAAGATCAGCCCCGCCTCTTTGGCGGTCATCATCCGCTCGCTGTCTTCGCTGGAGGGGGTCGGCGGTGATATTTTCTTCGGAGAGCCCGCGCTGAACATCACAGACTGGTTCACCACAGACGCAAACGGCAAGGGGATGATCCATATTCTGGACTCCGAGTCCCTGATTCAGAACGGACAGCTGTATTCCACCTTCCTTTTGTGGCTCCTCTCGGAGCTTTTTGAGCAGCTGCCGGAGGTGGGGGACCTCGAAAAGCCACGCATGGTGTTTTTCTTCGACGAGGCGCATCTTCTGTTCCGCGGTGCCTCTCAGACGCTGCTGGACAAAATTGCGCAGGTCATTAAGCTGATCCGCTCCAAGGGGGTCGGCATTTTCTTCTGTACGCAGGATCCCTCCGACATTCCGGACGAGGTCCTGGCTCAGCTCGGCAACAAGATTCAGCACACGCTCCACGCCTACACGCCCAAGGATCAGAAGGCGGTAAAGGCAGCGGCGCAGTCCTTCCGCGTCAATCCCGAAATGGATACCTATCAGACCATCATGGAGCTTGGGGTCGGCGAGGCCGTCTGCTCCTTCCTGGACGAAGCCGGCGTCCCCGGCATGGCGCAGAAGATCACAGTGGCTCCTCCGCAATCCCTCATGGGTCCCATCACCGACGATGTCCGTCAGAGGGTGATCAATGAGAGTCTTTTGTCGGTCCGTTACCGGAATGCAGCGGATCCCGACTCTGCCTATGAATTTTTGCAGCGAAAGGGGCTTCGGGACGCCGAAGAGGCGCAGAAAAGGGAGGCAGAGGAGGCAAAGGCCAAGGAGGAAGCAAAGGCGGAGGCCGCCGCGGCAAAGGCCAAGGCCAAAGAGGAGGAGAAGGCCGAAAAGGCCCGCAAAAAGGAGGAAGAGGCAAGGGCGCGAAGCGTCCGCAATGCGGCGAAATCCGTTTCCAGCACGGTTGCCGGGACCCTCGGACGGGAGGTCGGCAAAAATCTTGGCGGCTCCATGTTCGGCAAATTCGGCAAAACCATGGGAGGAAATGTCGGTGCCAGCCTTGGGCGCGGCATCATCGGAACCCTGTTTAAGAAATGACGGCGGCCTACAGCTGCGAGGCCAGCCGCTGAATCACATCCTTGATCTTCTCCAGATATTCGTCCGCATCCATGGCCTTGCTGTACTCGCCGGAAAGCCAGCGCACCAGCGAGGCCAGGAAGGAATCCAGAATGAAGGTCAGGTAAAACTCATCATCCTTCCTGCCGGACATGATGTCCTGCAGGAAGAATCTTGCCACCGGCGTCATGACCTCCTTCAGGTAATCCTTGAAGGAATTCTGCCCCTCAATGCGCAGAGCCGCCTGATAAAACGCCTTGTCCGCATAGAAAAACCGCAGCGTGTCCGCAAGACAGTCCCAACCGCTCTCATAGCTGGCGACATTCATTCCCTCGACAAAGCCCACATAGAAGATCCAGTTCACCAGATCATACTTGTCCCGGAAATGATAATAGAAGCTCTTCCGATTGATCCCGCAGTCCGCACAGATGTCCGACACGCTGATCTTATCGAAGGGTCTTTGCAGCATCAGCCGTTTCATTGATGCCGCCAGCGAATTTTTGGTCACATTCGAATCCGACACATCCTCACCCTGTCTCAGATTGTAGCTCAGATTGCAGCTTAATTTTTCGGCAGTCCGCAGACACCGCAGGCATCGCTGCCGCTCCCCGCAGCGACGGAATCCGCTGTCCCGTCCTTCTGCAGCTTTTCCACGATTTCCTGCATGGTCCGCCACCCCAGTGTAGCACACTTTACCCGGGCCGGCATATGGGCAACATCCTCCAGAGAGGCCGCCTCGTCCAGCTCCTCCTTCTCCTCCTGCGTTGCCGTTCCCTTGATCATTCCCATGAAGATCCCCGCAAGATGCAGAGCCTGCTCCTTGGTCTGCCCGATCACCAGGTCGCACATCATGTCCGCGCTGGCCTGGGAAACCGCACAGCCGCTTCCGTTAAAGGAGGCATCCTCAATGATGTCATCCTTCACCAGCAGCTGAAGATTGATGTCATCTCCGCAGCTCGGATTCACTCCCTTCAACACGACGGAGGGGTTCTCCAGATCATGCTTGTGTCCCGGGTGCAGATTGTGTTCATTCACAATTTCGCGATATAACGATTTAATATCCAAGCCAGCCTCTCACTTTCGAGATCGCCTCCGCAAAGCGATCCACCTCTTCCTCGGTATTGTAAAAATACAGACTTGCGCGAACCGTTGCATTGGCTCCCAGAAACCGCATCAGCGGCTGTGCACAATGATGTCCCGCGCGAACCGCAATATGCTCGGTATCCAGAACCGACGCCACATCATGGGGATGACACCCTTCGATGTTGAAGGTCACAATGCCGTTGTGCCGGAGCGGATCCTCCGGGCCGTACAGTGTCACCTCCGGAATTGCCCGCAGCTGCTCCATCATCCGGGACGCCAGTGCA
>CAYXAN010000122.1:0-6002 GCA_964461705.1 uncultured Sarcina sp.
TTCAGCACACCGGGTGATCCAGAAACTGCCTGATGTAGTACAATGCGGCTCCCGTGGCGGAGCTGTATTTTCCGGCCTTTCCCACGATGATGGGAAAGGCTTCGCTTTGGATTGTCCGGCAAATGTAATCGCGAAGCCGATCGTAGTCCTCCGGAACAAAGTACGAGGTAAGAAGGCCGCCCAGGATCACCGGAGCCTCGATGACACTGTGCACATTGTTGACGGCAAGTGCCAGAGTATCAAGAAAATCCGTCCATATCCGGACGCAATCCGTATCGCCGCTGCGCAGCTGCGGGAAAAAGGCCTCGAGCTTCATGCCGGAGGCCTCCTCCAGCTGCTCGCCGGAGCAATACATTTCAAGGCAGCCCTTTCTTCCGCAATAGCAGGTTTTTCCCTTCGGAACCATGCAGACGTGCTCCACCGAGCCGCTGCCGAGATGGTTTCCGGTCAGAATTTCCCCGTTCACCAGAATGGCGCTTCCGATGTTCATATTTAATCCGATGTAGGTTGCGTTTTCAATGTTCTGCACCCACTTTTCGGCCAGGGCAGAGGCCTTTGCATCGTGGATCAGGACGCAGGGGTAGGGGAGATCCTTCCTGATCTGATCAAGAGTCAGACCGGTGTTGTTCAGCAGCCGCCCATAGATAACCTCCTGTCCTGTCTGGGAAACGAGTCCCTGCATCGAGATGCCGATCCCCAGAATTTTATCCGATGCAATCCCTGCGGCCTCCGCCATCTCAAGGATCTTTGAGGAAATGACGGAGAAGTATTCACTGCTGCTTGCATAACGGATCTGGCATGTGGACTCCAGAAGGCAGTTCCCGTACAAATCGATGAAGGATAGGTGAAAGCTTTTCTTGAGTATCTCCAGCCCGATCGCCAGCCTGGCATCCGGCACGCACTTGATGACGGAGGCCTTTCGCCCGCCCTCGGATTCAAAAAAACCGTCCTTTGCGATTAAGCCGCAGCTCTCCAGGAGCTTCAGGTTTTTGATGATAGTGGGCATGCTGAGCCCCAGAGCGTCATACAGCTCGCGGTTGGAACAGGGGGTGCGGTAAATGTACGAATAGATCTTCTGTGTATTCAGGACTCCTTCGTCTGCTTTATTCATTGTGTGCTCCCTTTCGTATCAGCCTGATACCTATCGTAACATATTGTCTGTTCAGCACCCATCTCGATTTTGATACTCGAAGATGCCCGATGGCATCTTCGAGTATCTTGGAGTGATTTCAGCACTCCGTGCTGCGGAGAAACCGCCTATGCGGCTTTCTCCTTGCATTCGGAAAACCTCGATGGGGTTGCCAGAGGCGCTTCGCGCCTTGGCCGCCTGCCAATTTCAAACGTGAATTCGCCCGCAAGCGGTCTATTCACGTTGAAATTAGCAGGCGCTGAACAGATACCATATTGACGGAACAGGGCAAAGCCTATAATATAAAGTTATTTTAGAAAATAAATTTACAGAAGTAAAGGCGGGGGTAACCGGCTTCTGTAAATTTAGAGTGAACCTACAAGGAGGTGCAGGAGATGGCAACAAAAATGATGTACAGCAAGATGATGGGGGCAACGCTTCCCGGAGACAGCACCGTGCAGCTGAAGGAATTTGATATTCCCAAGCCGGGCTACGGGCAGGTGCTGGTCAAAACAAAGGCCGCAACCATTTGCGGCTCGGACATTCGGTGCATTTACCGTGAGCATGTGGGAACCGGCGCGGAAGGATATATCGACGGACTGGTTGCCGGTCATGAGCCCTGCGGACAGATTGTAGAGGAGGGCGAGGGCCTGAGGAGATTCAAAAAGGGTGACCGCGTGATTGTATACCATATTTCCGGATGCGGGGTCTGCTATGACTGCAGGAAGGGAAATTATATTTCCTGCAAGAGCAAATACCGTCAGGCCTACGGATGGCAGCGCAACGGCGGCATGGCACCGTATATGCTGTGTGAGGAAAAGGATCTGATCGCATTGCCGGACGAGCTGTCCTATATTGACGGCGCACAGGTGGCCTGCGGATTCGGCACGGCCTATGAGGCATTGGAAAAAATCGGAATCGGCGGAAATGATGCGGTGCTGGTGGTTGGACTGGGCCCGGTAGGTCTCGCAACGCTGATGCTGGCCAAGGCCATGGGAGCGGAGAAGCTGATCGGCGTCGAAATGAATGAATATCGCATTGAGCTGGCCAAAAAGCATCACCTTGTGGACTATGCCTTCCAGCCGGGCGAGCATGTGCTGGAGGAGATCCTGAAGGTGACCGGCGGTCACGGATGTGAGAAGGGTGTGGACTGCTCCGCCTCTGACAGCGGCCGGCAGCTGGCCATCCGCGGAGTGAGAGACTACGGCAAGATCGTCTTTGTCGGGGAGGGCCATTCCGTAACATTCAATCCCAGCCCGGACATCATGCATACGACAAAAACCATCTACGGAAGCTGGGTGACGTCACTGTGGAAAATGGAGGATCTGGTGGAGCATCTTGTCCGGTGGGGAATTCATCCGGATGAGCTGGTTACCGATACATTTCCGCTTGAAAAGGCCGGTGAGGCCTATGCCCTGATGGCCAGCGGACACTGCGGCAAGGTGGCGGTGGTCTTCCCGGAGGAGTGAATCATCAACCGAGCATTTCATCCAGAACCATCATGAGGCTGAATCCGGCAGCGAAGCTGAGGGCTCCGGCATTGGAATGTCTTCCCTCAGACATTTCAGGGATCAGCTCCTCTATGACGACATAGAGCATGGCGCCGGCGGCAAAGCTAAGAAGCCAGGGGAGCGAGGGGAGAATCTGTGAGGCAGCCAGAAGAGTAAGTCCGGCGCCGAGAGGTTCGACGGCGCCGGACAGCACGCCGCTTCGGAAGGCAATGATCTTTCGTTCGCCCTCCGCATGCAGAGGCATGGAAATGATGGCACCCTCCGGGAAATTCTGAATGGCGATTCCGAGGGAAAGAGTGAAGGCACTCATAAAGGAGATATCGTATATGCCGAGCATATAGCCGGCATATACGGCGCCGACGGCCATCCCCTCCGGAAGGTTGTGGATGGTCACGGCGAGAACCATCATGGTGGTTCGCTTCAAATGGCTGTGAATGCCTTCTGCCTCTGTGCTGAACTGATGAAGGTGGGGGATGATCCGGTCCAACAGAAGCAGGAACAGGATTCCCAGCCAAAACCCTCCTGCAGCAGGAAGAACGCAGAATTTGCCCATAGACCCGGCCTGCTCCATGGCGGGGATCAGCAGGCTCCAGATGGAGGCGGCCACCATGACGCCGGCGGCAAAGCCGGTGAGGGCCTTCTGGAGAGAAGGGCGCAGAGCCTTTCTCATGAAGAAAACGCAGGCTGCGCCGAAGACGGTTCCCAGAAACGGAATGCCAAGTCCGGTAAGAAGTGCAGGAAATGAATTCATAGTGCCTCCCTATGTACTGCAGTTTTTGCAGATGATCGAAACGGCTGCCCCACACAAAGGCTTGCAGGAGAGTGAGAATGCCTGATGGTTAGCATAAACTAACTAACACGCAAAGGCAAGAAGGTTTCCGCTTGATGAGAAACAGGTGTCTGACTGAGGGAAAACAGGATATCCGCGTTCCTTTCGGAATACGGCGGGAGACAACGTGAAAAAGGTCCCCGGAGCGGCCATTTCTGACCGCCCCGGGGACCTTTGGTACAAAGGAGAAAACATGAACTGAGCAGATCAATTGAGTCATCCTTCAATGGCAATGTATCCGTTGTTCTGGATCGCCTTCGGATCCTGCTTCGGGATGGACAGCTTGAGGATGCCATCCTCGTACTTTGCATGGATGTCAGCCTCCTTTACGGCATCGCCGACATAGAAGCTGCGGCTTACGCTGCCGACATACCGCTCACGACGGATGTACTTGCCGTTCTCGTCCTTCTGATCGTTGTCGGCATTATGGGTTGCCGCCATGGTCAGATACCCATCCTTGAGCTGAAGCTTGATATCTTCCTTCTTGACGCCGGGCAGATCCACATCCAGCTCATAATGGTCATTCGCATCACGAATGTCCGTCTTCATCAATGCCTGCCCCTGGTCGCCGTAGAAAGGATTCTTCTTCCCCCAGAATTCATCACGGAACGGGAAACCCATCCAATCATCGTCAAACAAATTTTCACCAAACACTCTAGGCATCAACATAATCAACACTCCCTTCTATACACATCTGTCTGTGTGTATGTAATACACGCTGTATTTTGTGAACCGGCGGGATAAGAGATCAATCACATCTGTGTTATTCTTACCTCTTGTTCTAGAAACAGTATAACACACAAATTAGCACTGTCAACAGGAGAGTGCTAATTTTATGGTTTGTTTAGAAAGCCGCTGCCTCTGATACTGTTACAGCTTATGATATTGGGGGTAAAAGGTTTTTTGCCTTTTACCCCGGTATCAGGTTATGCAGAAAATATGCACATATTTATTGAAGGAACATCGCCATAGGGTGTATTGTTCATCAAGAGAGTTTTTATGAGGAGGATTTCATTATGTACGGAACAGCGTGGGCATTGCTGCCGCCGGTGGTGGCAATCGTATTGGCATTGATCACCAAGGAGGTGTATTCCTCTTTGTTCATCGGGATTGTGACGGGGGCGTTGATCTACACCGGGTTTTCCCCCATTGCCACATTGGATACGGTGATCAATGAGGGCTTTATTCAGTCCGTGGCAAGTGCATGGAACATCGGAATCTTTATGTTCCTGATTCTGCTGGGCGCCATGGTGGCCCTGATGAATAAGGCGGGGGGCTCGGCCGCCTTTGGCGAGTGGGCCAAAAAGCACGTGAAGACAAGGACCGGCGCCTTGCTGGCGACGTTCCTGTTGGGCGTGCTGATCTTCGTGGATGATTATTTTAACTGTCTGACCGTGGGCTCTGTCATGATGCCGGTGACGGACGGCCATAGGATTTCCCGGGCAAAGCTGGCCTACATCATTGATGCAACGGCGGCACCGATCTGCATGATCGCGCCCATTTCATCCTGGGCAGCGGCCGTGTCCGGCATGGTGGATGAGGGAGTGTATTCCGGAATTGAGCTGTTTGTACGTGCCATCCCTTACAACTATTATTCCCTGCTGACCATTGTGTTTGTCATCGCTATTTCCATCATGGGCTTTGACTACGGTCCGATGGCAAGGCATGAGAAAAACGCGTCGGAAACAGGGGATCTTTTCACGGAGGGAGAGCGCGTCGGCGCAACGCTGGAGGCTCCGCAGGGATCCTCAAAGGGACGGGTGTATGACCTGCTGATTCCCGTTGCGGTATTGATTGCGTGCTGCATCCTTGGAATGATTTATGTAGGAGGCTTCTTCGACGGAGTCGGATTTATCGATGCCTTCAGCGCAACAGATGCATCGGTAGGACTGCCCTGGGGCTCCCTGATTGCGCTGCTGTTTGCCATTGTGTATTACATGTGCCGCCGACTGGTTTCCTTTAAGGAGGCGATGAACTGCCTGACCGCCGGCTTCAACGCCATGGTGCCGGCCATGCTGATCCTGTCCTTTGCGGTTACCCTGAAGACCATGACAGGGCTTCTCGGAGCAGATGCCTATGTGGCAAGTCTGATGCAGGGCGCATCCAGCGGCCTGACGCACATGCTGCCGGCCATTATCTTCCTGGTGGCCTGCTTCCTTGCCTTTGCCTCCGGAACTAGCTGGGGAACCTTCGGAATCCTGATTCCCATCGTGACCGGCGTGTTTACCGATCCGACAACCGGTGCGATCCTGCCCGGCGCAGAGCATCTGATCATCATCGGCGTGTCTGCCTGCCTTGCCGGTGCGGTGATGGGAGATCACTGCTCCCCCATCAGCGATACCACGATCATGGCCTCTGCCGGTGCACAGTGCTACCATATCAATCACGTGAACACCCAGATTCCCTACGCAGTGACCGTGGCGGCGGTGTCCTTTGTGACCTTCATTGTGGCGGGCTTCGTGCAGAATGCCGTCATCAGCCTTTTAATCGGTGTGCTGCTGATGCTGGGAACGCTGGTTGTACTGAAGAAGAC
>CAYXAN010000123.1:0-5945 GCA_964461705.1 uncultured Sarcina sp.
TCAGCTCCTGTCTCCCTTTGCCCCTCACCTTGCAGAGGAGATGTGGGAGCAGCTTGGCATGAATCCGGACGGAAAAACCTTCTGTACCCTGTCGGCATGGCCTGCGTACGATGAGTCGAAGATTGTGGATGCCGTCGTCAAAATGGGCGTTCAGGTCAACGGCAGGCTTCGCGGCACCATTGAAATCCCGGCGGAAGCAGACAGGGAGCTGGTTCTGCAGACAGCTAAAAAGGAGGAAAATGTGGCCCGGTATCTTGCTGCGGGGACACTGGTAAGGGAGATTTATGTGCCCGGCAAGATTTTGAATTTTGTTGTGAAGTGAATCCGGTTACGGAAAACAGCAGAGCGCTTCGGCGCGCAGTTCAAGTAAAGGCAGCTGTTCAGCGGTCGTGCGGCAGGCTTACAGGTATGCAGGAAATCACAGGGGAGAACGGTTCATGAAATTGTTGGAGGAGCGCATTCGCAGGGACGGAGTTGTAAAGCCAGGGAACATCCTGAAGGTAGACTCCTTTTTGAATCATCAGATGGATATCGAGCTGTTTAACGAGATGGGAAGGGAGTGGGCCCGTCTGTTCGAGGGATGCCCCATCAACAAGGTTCTTACGGTCGAGGCCTCCGGCATCGGCATCGCCTGTGTGGCGGCGCAGCATTTTCATGCCCCCGTTGTTTTTGCCAAAAAGGCGAAATCGCTGAACATTGACGGAGAGGTTTATACGACCAAGATCGAGTCCTTTACCCATAAGCGTGTGTATGACGTGATTGTGTCGAAAAAGTTCCTCGGCCCGGAGGATCATGTGCTCATCATTGATGACTTTCTTGCCAACGGCTGTGCGCTGGAGGGCCTGCTGGATATCGCAGAAAAGGCGGGCGCTTCCGTCGAGGGCATCGGCATCGCCGTAGAAAAGGGCTTTCAGGGAGGCGGAGACCGGATCCGCGCCAAAGGTGTCCGCGTGGAGTCCCTTGCGGTTGTGGAGCGCATGGATGATCAGACCGGAGAGATCACGTTCCGTTCCTGATTTCGGATGATGTACAAGACTCCTGTCGAAGATGTAATAATCTCTTCGGCAGGAGTCTTTTTGCCGGGAAAAAACAGCAAGAACAGGCAAACTTCTGCAGAATGGATAAAAAACAGGCAATACCATTCTTAAATTTCTGTAAAATATTGAATTGAGGAGGAGCGCGGAAAAGGATACTATATCTTGTGTATGCCGAAAGGAATTGGCCGAATCATGTCCGCACCGCATGCGCGATTCGGTTTGAGGGAAAGCGGTGCAAAGAGAGGAGAGTTATGAAAAAGAAGGTCGTTAGTTTGCTGGCTGCGATGTCTCTTGCCGCAGCTGCTCTGGCAGGCTGTGCTTCCGGCACGACAGAGACAGCACAGACAACCGAAGCCGATGAGACCGCCGAAGCCGAGACGGAGGATGAGGCAGCGGCGGAGGACGCAGAGGATGCTGCCGCAGAGGACACTGCAGAAGACAGTGCTGCTCTGGCAGACATGAAGGTGGGCTTTATTTTCCTTCACGATGAGAACTCCACCTATGATCTGAACTTCATGAATGCAGCAAAGGAAGCCTGCGAGAAGCTGGGCGTGGAGATGATCTCCAAGACCAACATCCCGGAGGGGCAGGAGTGCTATGACGCCGCATGTGAGCTGGCGGATGCCGGCTGCAGCTTTATCTTTGCAGACAGCTTCGGTCATGAAGATTACATCATCGAGGCGGCAAAGGAGATCCCGGAAATTCAGTTCAGCCATGCAACCGGAACCAAGGCACATACGGAGGGACTTGACAACTACCACAACGCATTTGCCTCCATTTATGATGGCCGTTATCTGGCGGGCGTTGTTGCCGGCTTAAAGCTCAACGAGATGATCGAGAACGGCGAGATCACGGAGGATGAGGCCAAGATGGGCTACGTAGGTGCATATACCTACGCAGAGGTTATCTCCGGGTATACCTCCTATTTCCTGGGTGCCCGCTCGGTTTGCCCTTCCGCAACCATGGAAGTGACCTTTACCGGTTCCTGGTATGATGAGACCGCCGAGAAGGAGGGTGCCAACAAGCTCATTGAGGACGGCTGCGTTCTTCTGAGCCAGCATGCGGATTCCATGGGTGCTCCTACCGCCTGCGAGACGGCCGGCGTTCCGGACGTATCCTACAACGGCAGCACGGCTTCTGCCTGCCCGAATACCTTCCTGGTTTCTTCCCGAATCAACTGGGAGCCTTATTTTGAGTATGCCATCAACTGCGTGGCAAACGGTGAGGCAATCGCAACGGACTGGATCGGCACGCTGGCAACCGGATCGGTTGAGCTGACCGAGCTGGGTGACGCGGCAGCAGAGGGCACGGCCGAGAAGCTTGAAGAGGTGAAGGCCGAGCTTGAGGCCGGAACACTTCACGTATTCGATACCTCTACCTTCACGGTGGATGGAGAGACGCTGGAGAGCTATATGGCAGATGTCGATACCGACGCGGACTATGCGGGCGATCATGAGGTCGTTTCGGACGGCTATTTCCACGAGTCCGGTGAGGAATTCCGTTCTGCACCGTACTTCGATGTGAAGATTGACGGGATTACCCTTCTGGATCAGGCATTCTGATCTTCGAGAGGATGAAATAAAGGAGAGGACGGCGCCGCCGGATGGCGCCGCCCTTTTTCTATCACCTTGAGGCATTGCGCAGCGCGTCCGTCAGCTTTGTCCTGAGAGGATTCTTCGAGGGGATAGAAAAGGGGAATCACAGATGCAGTATCATTAAGGAGCGGAAAGGGCGGCATGGGAATGGAAAAGGAAGCAAGAACACCGGCTGTTTCACTTAGGGGAATTACCAAGACCTTCGGTCAGGTGGTTGCCAACGAAAAGGTAGATCTGGATATTTATCGTGGTGAAATCCTTGCTCTGCTGGGTGAAAACGGCAGCGGAAAGACGACGCTGATGAATATGATTGCCGGGATTTATTACCCGGATGAGGGTCAGATCTATATTGACGGCAAGGAGGAGGTCATCCAGACGCCGAAGGATGCGCTGCGGCTCGGAATCGGCATGGTGCACCAGCATTTTAAGCTGATCGACGTGCTGACGGCAGCGGAGAACATCGTGCTGGGGCTGGAGGGAGCTCTGAACCTCAAGGAGGCCATTCAAAGGATCGAGGAGATCTGTACCAGATACGGCTTTGATGTCAATCCACGGCAGAAAATCTATGACATGTCTGTATCGCAGAAGCAGACGGTGGAAATCGTGAAGGTTCTGTATCGCGGTGCCGACATTCTGATTCTGGACGAGCCCACTGCTGTCCTGACGCCGCAGGAGGCGGAAAGGCTGTTTCATGTCCTTCGAAAAATGCGGGAGGATAATAAGGCCATCATCATCATTACGCACAAAATGCACGAGGTGGAGGAGCTGTCGGACCGCGTCGCCGTTTTGCGGGGAGGCAGATACATCGGCAGCATGCAGACCAAGGATACCACGGTCAATGAAATGACCAACATGATGGTGGGCAGGGAGGTGACGCTGAACATCGAGCGTCCGGAGCCGGAAGATCCGAAGCCTCGGCTGACGGTGGAGGGACTGACGGTCCGAAGCGAGGACGGCGTCCTGAAGCTGAAGGACATTTCCTTTACCGCCAACAGCGGTGAGATTCTGGGAATCGCCGGGATTTCAGGGAACGGTCAGAAGGAGCTGCTGGAGGCAATTGCAGGTCTGCAGGAAGCCGAGCAGGGCAGCATTCACTATATTGAGGATGACGGCACAAAGGAGGAGCTTATCGGCAAGGATCCTCTTCGGATTGCGAGGATGGGAGTGTCCCTGTCCTTTGTTCCGGAGGATCGCCTCGGCATGGGACTGGTGGGCAACATGAGCCTGTCCGACAATATGATGCTGCGGTCCTTCCGGGACGGCTGGTCCATTTATACCAATCGCAGAAAGCCAAGAAAGCTGGCCAAAAAGGTTGTAAACGAGCTGGAGGTCGTGACGCCCAGCATAGAGACGCCGGTGCGAAGGCTCTCCGGCGGAAACGTGCAGAAAATTCTGGTGGGAAGAGAGATTGCCGCCTCCCCGACGGTCCTGATGACGGCCTATGTGGTTCGCGGTCTGGACATCAATTCCTCCTACACGATCTACGACCTGATCAATGAGCAAAAGAAAAAGGGAGTTGCCGTTATTTTTGTCGGAGAGGATCTGGACGTTCTGCTGCAGCTGTCGGATCGGATCCTGGTGCTCTGCGACGGACAGGTGAGCGGAGTTGTGGATGCCCGCAGCACGAATAAAAAGGAAATCGGAAGACTGATGACGACCGTGGGAGGACATCATGAAGAATAAGAAAAGGGAACCGCTTTTTCACATTGTAAAGAGAGATGGTGTCACCTTCGTGCAATCCTTTTGGATTCATCTGCTGGCGATTCTGCTGGCGTTGTTCCTGTGCGGCATCATTACCACCATCACAACGGGAATTCATCCCATTGAGGTGTACCGTTCGATGTTTCTCGGGGCCTTCGGCTCCAAACGAAAGACCTGGATTACCTTCCAGAATGTGGCCATTCTGCAGCTGATTGCGGTTGCCCTGACGCCTGCCTTCAAGATGAAATTCTGGAACGTGGGAGGAGAGGGACAGGTCCTGATCGGCGGCCTTGCTACAGCGGCCTGCATGATTTGCCTCGGCGGCAGGATCCCGAACTGGGAGCTGATCCTGTGCATGGCGGTCTCGAGCTTTATCGCCGGCGGAATGTGGGCATATATTCCGGCGTTTTTCAAATCCAAATGGAACACCAATGAAACACTGTCCACGCTGATGATGAACTACATCGCCACGCAGCTGGTGGCCTATTACACCGTGGTGTGGGAGGTCCCCAAGGGCTCCGGCAAGATCGGCATCATCAATCAGGATTCCAATGCAGGATGGCTTCCCCAGGTGTTCGGCAACAAGTATCTGCTGCCGATTCTTTTTGCCGCGGCCATTACCGTCTGTATATATGTTTATCTCGAATACCGCAAGGCCGGGTATGAAATTGCCGTCGTGGGAGAAAGCCCCAACACGGCCAAATATGTCGGAATCCGGGTCCCTAAGGTCATCCGCCGGACGCTGTTTATTTCCGGCGGCATCTGCGGTGCGGTGGGACTCCTGCTTGTGGGCGGAATCAACCACACCATCACGACAACCATCGTGGGCGGTCAGGGCTTTACGGCGGTGATGGTGTCCTGGATGTCCAAATTCAATCCCTTTACCATGATCATTGCCAGCTTTCTGATTGTGTTTCTGGAAAGAGGCGCCGGCGAGATATCGACGAATTTCGGACTGAACCAGTCTTTTTCCGATATTCTGACCGGAATTATTCTGTTCTCCATCATCGGATGTGAGTTTTTTGCAAACTACAGGCTGCAGTTTCGGAAAAAAACACAAGAGGAGGGAAGGTAATCATGTGGAGCTTTTTACTGGCATTTATTCCCAGAGCGGTGGTACAGGGGATTCCTCTTCTTTACGGCTGCACCGGTGAGATTCTGACAGAGAAGACAGGAAACTTGAATCTTGGAATTCCCGGTGTCATGTATGTGGGCGGCATCAGCGGTGTTATCGGTGCCTTCCTGTATGAGAATGCGGCAGGCGGTCAGGCCGGCATGAATCCCGCGCTGGCGATCCTGATTCCTCTTTTCTGCTGTCTTCTGGGATCGTTCCTGATGGGTGTGCTGTACAGCTTTCTTACGGTGACGCTGCGGGCTAACCAGAATGTGACGGGACTTGCCATGACCACCTTCGGCGTCGGCTTCGGAAACTTCTTCGGCGGCTCCCTCATCAAGCTGTCCGGCAGTGACGTGCCGTCCATTGCATTGAGCGCAACAAGCGGCTTTTTCAGTAAATCGCTGCCCTTTGCCTCCTCCTGCGGATGGTTCGGAAAGCTGTTTTTGTCCTACGGGTTTCTGGCTTATCTGGCAGTGGCCATCGCGCTGGCCGCAT
>CAYXAN010000124.1:0-5932 GCA_964461705.1 uncultured Sarcina sp.
TTATGCGATCATCAACTGCGCCGCGTATACCGCGGTGGATGCCGCAGAAACCCATCTGGACCTGAATTACAAAATCAACGCCATCGGTCCCCGGAATCTTGCCATTGCCGCTTCCGAAAACCATGCCAAGCTGGTTCATATTTCCACGGATTACGTGTTTCCCGGAACCTCCGAGCGTCCTCTGACGGAATTCGATCCGGTCGGTCCCAGGAGCGTTTACGGCATCACAAAGCTGGCCGGCGAAAATTTTGTCAGGGATTTTGCGCGCAGCTATTTTATTATCCGCACGGCATGGCTTTACGGCGAGGGCAAAAACTTTGTCCGCACAATGCTGAATGCGGCGAAAACCCACGACACCGTCACCGTTGTGGATGATCAGTTCGGCTCTCCCACCAGTACAAAGGAGCTGGCCAAGGCCATTGCCTGCCTGCTGCCGACCGACAATTACGGACTGTTCCACGGAACCTGCGAGGGCTCTGCCAGCTGGGACGAGTTCACCCGTGAAATTTATCGCCTCGCAGGACTCTCAACCCGTGTGGTCAGCGTCAGCACGGAGGAATATCAGGCAGTCAATCCTCAGGCTGCTCCCCGCCCGCACTATTCCATTTTGGATAATTACATGCTCCGTCTGACGACGGATCACGTATATGCCGACTGGAAAGCCGCACTGGATGTCTACATGACCGAAATGGGGTACAAAGCGTGAATGATTTCTTCGCCGGGATTTTGGGCAATCCCTTGTTTATTTCTGCCGCCTGCAGCTGGCTGGCTGCACAGACAGCCAAGACAATTCTGTACTTTATCATCAACCACGAGTTCAACTGGGAACGCATCGTCGGTGCCGGCGGCATGCCCAGTGCCCACTCCGCCACAGTCTGCGCCCTGGTGGTTTCCACGGCACTCACCTACGGTGTCCGCGGATTTGAGTTTCCGATGACCTGCTTTTTCGCCTTCATTGTCATGTACGACGCCATGGGAGTTCGCAGAGAAACCGGCGAACAGGCAAAGGTATTGAACGAAATCATTGATCAATGGTTTAATATGGGTAATGTGCTCCAGACGAGGACACCCATGGAAAACTTCAAGGAGTTTGTAGGGCATACACCTCTCCAGGTTCTGGTCGGTGCCCTGATCGGTGTTCTTATCGGATCATTGGTCTGCATGTATTAGATCGCAAGAAAGGGGTAAGTTTGAAAATGAAAAAACTGCCATCGTTATTGTTAACCGGCATTGCCGCTGCCTCTCTGCTCCTGTCCGGATGCGGGTCTGAGGAATCCGAAGGCTATTCCATTTCCGAATCCATTCCGGAGGAGGACACCTCCGCTGCCGAGGAGGAGACAGAAGCTGCCTCCGTCGAAGAGGAAGCTCCCGAGGGAAAGGTCCGCAGTCAGCTCACCAACGAATGGATTGACGAAGAGCTTTATGATCAGCGTCCCATCGCCGTAATGTATCCCATCAATAAGGAAGCCATGCCCCAATACGGCTATGACAAAATTGATATCTTCTATGAAATTCTGGAGGAGGACGGGATGAGCCGCCAGATGGCCATCATGAAAGACTGGAAGGATCTGGAAAAGATCGGCAACATCCGCAGCATCCGCGATTATTTTGTCTATGCTGCTCTGGAATATGACCCCATCATCGTCCACTTTGGCGGACCGGTCGTATATGTGCAGGATATTCTGACACGCGACGATGTGGAGAACATCAACGGTGTCGGCGGCGTCCTTGGCGACAGCTACGATGCCTTTTTCCGCGAAAATCCGGACGGCCGTGCCTCCGAGCACACGGCCTACACCAGCAGCGAAAAGCTTCTGGCCGCCTGTGACACCGCCGGCTTCTCACTGACCTACCGCGATGATGTATTCTCCGACTATAAGGACAAGAGCCACTACCAGTTCACCTCTGCCTCCGACAAGAACACCCTGGAGGATTATGATTCGGCAGCCGATGCCCTGAAGCTGGATTTCTCGGATGCCTACCCTGCAGACACGCCGGTCTTCGAATATAATTCAACGGACCATCTGTATTATCGCAGCATTTACGGGGAGCCTCAGGTGGACGGCACCACCGGTACGCAGCTCGCCTTTGAGAATATCCTGGTGCAGTGGGCATATTATGAGGTCCGCGATGACAATGGCTATCTCGCATTCCAGATGCACGATACCACTCATGACGGTATGTTCATCACGGAAGGAAAGATGATCCACGTGACCTGGACCAAGGACAGCGACTACGGTCCGACCAGATATTACGATGACAACGGAGATGAGATCACGCTGAACACCGGAAAAACCATGGTCTGCGTCCTGAAGGATGACGTCACCTTCACCGTTGACGGCTCCACGATCAGTCCCTCTGCAAGCTATTAAAGAAGCAATCTGTTCCATGCCATATCCATATGGGAAAAAAGCGCAGGCCGGCAAATGTCGGTCTGCGCTTTTTTCCTAAGGAAACACGGATGTAATCGATGCTTCCTTAATAGTCATCGTACCTGTCTCCGGAATAGCGATTATCATAGTAACCGTCACCGGTACGATCATATCCTCTGTCGTACCGGTGATTTTCGTAATATTCATTGCGCTGCACGTGAGCGCGCCTGGCTCTGCGCCGCCTTTGTCTGGCCCGCTCCCGCGCCTTTTTCATGGACGCCGAGCAGCGGATGAACACAGACACCGCCGCAGATGCCATGATGATGGTAATCAAAAAGGACGAAACATTGATATAAACCGTGTCATTGATTCCCGGCATCACATATCGTGAAAGAAATTTCTGAAGGATCGAGCTCTTCCTTCCCTGTGTGGCATATTCCTCCGACACCTGTCCTGCCACAGAAGTCGTTGTGTCTTCCGACAGGCTGGCCGGAACAAGCACGACAGTACCCACCTGTGTCCCTTCCGCTCCTCCGTAGTAATACGTGATGGAATTGTCTCCTCCGTACACTGCCGTAAGACTCCCCACATCCGAGCCCGAGGGCAGCACCACAGATCCCCCCGATGCAATGGTAAGCGCCGGTGTGTCGGAGCCCAGCAAATCCATTCCTTCCATCAGAAAGGAGCCGCAGTCTGTCGCAGGAAGTGCGGAATCCTCTACCGAAGCCACGGAAAACTCCTCGTAGCCGTAATTGAATAGGGTCACCGTATCCTCAAACTGAGCCGGCGAATCCTCCCGCATGACCACGCAGATCAAACGGCGGTCCCCCTGTTCGCAGCCCGTGACCAGATTTTCATGAGACTGACTGGTATAGCCTGTCTTGCCTCCGATGATGCCGGTATAGGCAATCGCTCCCGTGATGAGCTCATGCTTGTTGGTCAATGTGAAATCATCCGGCTGTGTTTGGGTCGCCTGCATGTGATATGTGGCACAATTGCCCACCTTCCGGCAGACCTCGTTGTCAAAAAAAGCCAGTGCAATCCGCCCCAGATCATACGCGCTGGTGTAGTGGCTGTCATCATACAGTCCGTTGGTGTTGACAAAATTTGTCTCCTCACAGCCAAGCTCTGCCGCACGCTCATTCATCTTTTGAACAAAGGCATCAATGGAGCCCGAGACCTTTTCTGCAAGGGCATTGGCTACCTCGTTGGCAGACCCGACCATCAACCCGTACAATGCTTCCTCCACCGTGATGGTTTCACCGACACTCATGCCGATGTTGGAGCCGTCCGCAGGAACGGCCGCAATCGCTGACTCGGAAAAGGTGATGGTATCCGAAAGCTCCAGATTTTCCGCTGCAATAAGACACGTCATAAGCTTCGTCGTGCTGGCGGGATACATCTTCTCATGGATGTTTTTGGAATACAGTATGGTCCCCGTGTCCGCGTCAATCAAAACGGCACTCTTTGCTGTAATGGCTGGACCCTTTGGCCAGCCGTCCACAGCATCTGACTGGATTTCCTCCGCCTTCTGTTCCTCCGCCTGAGAGCTGTTCACCACGTGTCCGTCGGAGGTCAGGACATCCCCCTCCGAGCTGTCGACCACGGTGTCGGAATATGCATTGTCCGCAACAGACGAGGCCGACACTCCCTGAATCGGCGCAATGCAAAGAACGCCGCTGCAGACAGCGACGCTCCATCTTGCGATCATCCGTGTGATCTGCCTCTGCAAAAACCGGCCGTCCCGAGGCCCTGCCGCCTTCCGCATATTCTTTTTTTCATTGTTCCTGTTCTGCATATCAACGTACAAGAGCTTCCACCTTCTCCTGTAAGGTCTCTTTCGGAATCAGACCGACACTGGTTTGCGTCACTTTTCCATCCTTAAAGAAGATCAGCGTAGGAATGGACATCACGTTGTACCGCTCTGCAATGTCCGGTGCGTGATCCACATTCAGCTTGCCGATCTTCACCCTTCCCTGAAAGATGCCCTCCATCGCAGCTACTGCGGGAGCCATCATCTTGCAGGGGCCGCACCAGTCCGCATAGAAATCCACTACAACCGGAAGCTTGCTGTTTAATACCTCTTCCTCAAAATTCTCAGACGTAAAAACCATCACGTTCTCCTTTCCGGGCGATCCGCTGAGCATACCATGATTCTGCCCTCATTGCCCGCTCTGTGCCTTTCGCTCCAGTATATATTTATTGATTTTGTTTCCTCTGGCAGAGAATTTCTCCTCATATTCCGTCATGATATTGCCATCGTTCATCATCGGATCCGCATGAAGATCATATGTGATCTCCCGGATCTCGAACGCGCTGAAGGGTACCTCCTCCACGGCAAAATCAAACAGCTCCCGATTATCGGTCTTGAATTCAATGCTTCCCTCTGCATCCAGTATTGCCTCATAGCGCCGCAGAAATTCCTTCGACGGAAGGCGCCTCTTGGCGTTGCGCTTTTTCGGCCATGGATCGGAGAAATTAAGATAGATCCTCTGAATTTCGTCCGCCGCAAAATATTCCGTAATCAGCTCCGCCTCTCCCCGGATGAACCTCAGATTGGGCAGCTGCAGCTCATTCTGAGCATCCACCCCCCGCAGAAGAACACTGGAAAATTTCTCAATACCGATATAGTTGATTTCCGGATGCCTCTGCGCCAGTTCCAGGATAAAACGTCCCTTTCCGGTTCCGATTTCCAGATGAAGCGGATGGTCGCTGCCGAACACGTCTCTCCAGCTCCCCTTATGGTTTTCCGGATCCTGTACAACAAAGGGACTCTCCTGTATGGTTTCCCGAGCTCTTGGAATATTTCGTAATCTCACAGACCTTCCTTCCTCCTCAACACCGGCAGTCACCTGCCGCCTTCCTGTAATCCTGCAGGCTTCATCCGTGCAGTCCGTCGGTCTGACGCTGCATATCCTCCACCACAATGTCATAGATTTCGCCGAGCGTGCGGAAATATTCCAGAACCAGCCACGGCTCATTGGTATGATAATGAAGCTTCAATGTTGCCTTTCCGCCGCCGATCTCATCCTCGCCGGTATCGCCCGCCACGATCAGACAATCTCCCTTGAAATTGCTCAGAATATATTCCCTCGCCTCATCCACAAGATCATCGCATTCGTCATCGTCCATTCCGTAAACATCCAGCAAAAGCTGAGTATCATAGCGAAACTCAATGATTTCCTTATGATTGTCCATACGGCAGTCATCCTTTCTTATCATATAAACACGCTGGGGTCAAAAGCCCTTTTGACTCCATGAAGAACTCAGAGCAATAGGTGCTATCACCCCGACAACAAATGCATCATACTACCCGAACGCCTTGATTGTCATCCACAATCCGTCCGTCGTTTCTTATCGTCATTTCGTCATTTCCCCGTTGCCGCTCAAACGACAGACGGCGACGGGTTCCAAGGTCAACGCTCATTGTATAAATATCACTTTTCTGTGTAACACATTCCGGCCCGGCTGCGTATGTATAGGTGTCAGCAAGATCACCTCTGCTGGAATGCATGAAAACCTCACCTATGAAGGAACTGGCTCTTTTCCATAGCTCCCCC
>CAYXAN010000125.1:0-5926 GCA_964461705.1 uncultured Sarcina sp.
AGGGTTCGTGCTGGGAGCATATCTGGCCGGCAAGGACATTGTCCGCGACTGTATGCAGGATGAGACCATTCACGGCTTTATGAACAAGCTGCTGTTCGATGAGGTCATCCCGATCCTTCCTTTAGACAAGGCGGACTGCGAGAATTTTGCGGCAGCTGTGACGGATCGCTTCAACAATCCCTTTGTGGATCATCAGCTGATGAGTATTTCCCTGAACTCCACCTCTAAGTGGAAGGCAAGAGATCTGCCGTCACTTCTGGAGTATTATGAGAAATTCGGCAAGCTTCCTCAGGCTCTTTGCATGGGCTTTGCAGCATACATTGCATTCTACAGCAATGACCTGGTTCGCCGTGAGGCGGATGGCCTTGTGGCAAAGCGCCCTGCCGGCAACGAGTACAAGATTCAGGACGATGACTGGGCACTGGATTTTTACTGGGAGCGTAAGGGAATGGATGCCGCAGCCCTGGTACATGATGTCCTGTCCAATACGCAGATGTGGGATCAGGATCTGACACAGATCGCAGGACTGGAGGAGCAGATTGCCGGGGATCTGGAGCTGATCCGCAGCAAGGGCGCGGCAGCGGCATATGCTTCCGTGCAGTAATCCGGCAGCAGCCGGGGCAAAAGTCCTTTTGACCCGGCGTCATACTGTTTTCAAAGGGGAACGCTATGAAATACATTCACATCCATCCTGCTGATAATGTGGCGGTTGCGCTGGAGGATATCGCGAAGGGCGAGCAGATAGCGGTTGACGGATATTCCGTTCTTGCTAAGGAAGATGTGGCCAGGGGGCACAAGATTGCACTGACGCCGATCGGCAAGGGACAGCCGGTGATCAAGTACGGCAACACCATTGCCCTCGCCACGACAGATATCCCTGCCGGTGCATGGGTTCACACGCACAATGCGGTGACCGAGCTGTCGGAAAACATGGAGTATCATTACGATCACAAGGTTTATGAGCTGCCGAAGGTAACGCCCAGAACCTTTATGGGCTACCGCAGAAAGGACGGCAGGGTAGGAATCCGCAATGAAATCTGGATTCTTCCCATTGTCGGCTGCGTCAACGGTATTGCCAAACAGCTGACAGAGGAGAACCAGCATCTGGTGGGAGGCCTGGATCATCGTAAGGGCATGGAAACCGATGCCGCTTATGCTACGGTTGACGGTCTGTTTTATTACCCGCACCCCTTTGGCTGTTCTCAGCTGGGGGATGATCTTGCGACCACAAAGCGGCTGCTGGCCGCATTGGTTCGCCACCCCAATGCAGGCGGGGTTCTGTGCCTTGGCCTTGGCTGCGAAAACCTGCAGCTGGATATGTTTCAGGAGGCCCTGGGAGAATATGACCCGAACCGTGTAAAGTTCCTGATCTGTCAGGATGTGGAGGATGAACTGGAAAGGGGCAGTAAGCTGCTGAAGGAGCTCGCGGACTATGCCGGGCAGTTTCACCGGGAAGAGGTGCCGGCTTCGGAGCTGGTTGTCGGTATGAAGTGCGGAGGCTCGGACGGGCTCTCCGGCATTACGGCCAATCCTGCGGTGGGACGCTTCTCAGATCGCCTGATCGCATTGGGGGGCTCTACGGTTTTGACGGAGGTGCCGGAGATGTTCGGCGCGGAAAACATTCTGTTCTCCCGCTGCCAGGATCAGGCGACCTATGAGAAGGCCGTAAAGATGGTCAATGACTTCAAAAAGTATTTCACGGATCATGGCCAGGTGGTTTATGAAAATCCCTCTCCCGGCAACAAAAAGGGAGGAATCACGACACTGGAGGACAAGTCCTGCGGCTGTGTACAGAAGGGCGGAAGCGCCCAGATTGTCGATGTCCTCGGATATGCGGAATCGGTCACAAAGAAGGGCCTCAATGTTCTGTCTGGCCCGGGAAATGATCTTGTCAGCGCCACGGATTTGACTGCGGCGGGGGCACACCTGATCCTTTTCACCACAGGACGGGGCACTCCCTTCGGCGCGCCGGCGCCCACCGTCAAGCTGTCCACCAATTCAAATCTGGCCGGACGGAAAAAAGGTTGGATCGATTTTAATGCAGGTACTGTTGCGGAGGGAAAGGAAACCCTGGACGAGGCAGGCGATCGGCTTCTTGATTACGTTCTGCGTGTTGCCTCCGGCGAGCAGACACTGGCGGAACAGCACGGATGTCGTGAAATCTCCATCTTCAAGGACGGGGTCGTTCTGTAAGCTGCCGGTCACTGCCCGGATATCGGCCGGCGGCAGACCTGACGCGGCCGGCGAATGAACGGCAGTGCCGCTGCAGGCACAGGAAGAATAGCCGCCGCAAGCGCAGGAAGAAGAGCTTTGACGGGTGAATTTCGTCCTGCTATAATTCGTCCTTGGATGTATTTGATTCACGATACATTCAGGGACATTTTTGTGTGAATTGTGTTGCGCGGAGAACAGATACAAGAGAGGAAGGATGCATTATGAAAAATGTAGTTGTAGGTCAGTCAGGCGGCCCCACCGCCGTTATTAACTCCTCCATCGCAGGCGTATATGCCGGGGCTAAGGCAGCCGGTGCCGAGCACGTGTATGGCATGATTCATGGCATCGAGGGCTTCCTGCAGGATAAGCTGGTGGATCTGGACAAGTATCTTGCAGATCCCATGGGAATTGAGCTTCTGAAGAGGACACCTTCCGCCTTCCTTGGCTCCTGTCGTTTCAAGATGCCCAAGATCGAAGGACATGAGGATGTGTATGAGAACGTTTTCCGGATCATGGAGGCACATGATATTGACACTCTTTTCTATGCAGGGGGCAATGACTCCATGGACACCGTGAAGATGCTGAGCGACTATGCGAAGGAGCATGGAAAGAGTCAGCTGTTTATGGGTGTTCCGAAGACCATCGACAACGATCTTCCCATTACGGATCACTGCCCCGGCTATGGCTCCGCAGCCAAGTATATTGCAACGACGCTGAAGGAAATCATTCGCGACAATGAGTCCTTCGGTGCGGCAAAGCCCACCATTGTGATCGCCGAGATCATGGGGCGCGATGCCGGCTGGCTTACGGCGGCGGCGGCCCTCGCGAAGGGAGATGACTGCAGCGGCGTAGATGCTATTTATCTGCCGGAGCGCACGTTTGATGTGGACAAATTCCTGGATAAGGTTGAGGTTTTGTCCAAGACGAAGAGATCGGTTGTTATCGCGGTTTCCGAGGGTCTGAAGCTGGCGGACGGACGGTACGCCTGCGAGCTGGGAGATGCCTCCGATAAGGTCGATGCCTTTGGACACAAGCAGCTGTCCGGAACGGCTACGGCACTTTGCAAGCTTGTCGGCGAGCGCACCGGCTGCAAGACCCGTGCCATCGAGTTTTCCACCATGCAGAGAGCGGCCACTCACGTCGCATCGCTGACGGATATTGAAGAGGCCTTCACAGCAGGCAGCATGGCGGCCGATGCGGCATCGAAGGGTGAAACCGCCGAGATGGTCATCTTCCGGAGAGTCAACAAGGAGGGTGAGCCGTATCGCATCGAGTTCTCGAAGTTTGACATTCACCAGATCGCGAACGGTGTCAAGAACGTTCCGCAGGAATGGATCAATGCGGAAGGCGACGGCCTGACTGAGGATTATGTGAACTATGCGCGTCCCCTGATTCAGGGAGAGCTGCTGCCGGTCTGGGTCGACGGTACACCTCGTCATCTGGTGATGAAGGAGCTGCAGGAGTTCTGAAGAAACACGGATTCGGATTGATGAGATTCCGGAGGGAGAAGCTGTCCCTCCGGAATTTTTGATGTGGCTGATCATTTACCGGCCAGGCGCGGGACGGTGTCCGTCTTGTAACATTTTTATTGTTGTCCGGGGAATTCTGCCCATTCCTGCGGTTTTCAGAATCCAGCAAACGCGCTATGATAATGCCGGGTATGGCGGAGGAGAAGAGCATGGTTACCAATATGAAACGCGACATTCTGGCATTGAATATGGAGGAACAGCTGCATGAGATTGCCCTGGACAAATACGGTAAATCTTCCATTGCGGACTGCTCCGATGAGGAACTGTATTACGTCATTCTGGATTACTGCAAGAGGCTTCTGGCTGTCACGGAAAGGAATGTGGGCGAGAAGAAGATTTATTATATTTCGGCAGAGTTTCTGATCGGAAAGCTTTTGTCCAATAACCTGATCAATCTGAAGATTTATGACAGGATGCAGGAGCTTTTGATGAAAAACGGCAAAAGCCTTGCCCAAATCGAGGAGGTTGAGCCGGAGCCCTCCCTTGGAAACGGCGGTCTAGGCCGTCTGGCGGCCTGTTTTCTGGATTCCATTGCGACCCTCGGATTGCCGGGGGAAGGAATCGGCCTGAATTACCATTTCGGGCTTTTCCGTCAGGTGCTGGATGACCGCCTGCAGAAAACCGAAAAGGACACCTGGATACAGAAGGATTCCTGGGAGACCGAAAGTGATGTTTCCTTTGATGTGTATTTCGGCACGCGCAAGGTGACATCCCATATGTATGACATTGATGTCATCGGCTACGATGCCGGCGTCAATAAGCTGCGGCTGTTTGATGTGGATACAGTGGATGATTCACTGGTGGAGGAGGGCATTACCTTCGACAAGGATGAGATTGAGAAGAATCTGACGCTGTTCCTGTATCCGGATGACTCGGATGAAAAGGGGCGGCTTCTGCGTATTTATCAGCAGTATTTCATGGTCAGCAACGCCGCGCAGTGGATTCTGCATGAGATGAAGATCCAGCAGTATGATCTGCGGCATTTGTATGACCATGCGGTGATCCAGATCAATGATACGCATCCGACACTGATCATTCCGGAGCTGATCCGCATCCTGACGGAGGATAAGGCCTTTTCCATGGATGAGGCCATTGAGGTGGTTTCCAGAACCTGCGCGTATACCAATCACACCATTCTGGCAGAGGCCCTGGAGACCTGGCCGATGGACTATCTGGAGAAGGTGGTTCCCCAGCTGGTGCCCATCATCAGGGAGCTGGACAAAAGGATCCGCACGAAATACGAGGATCCGGATGTGCAGATCATCGACGATAAGGACCTTGTCCACATGGCCTATATTGACATCCATTACGGCTTTTCCGTCAACGGCGTGGCGGCAATTCATACGCAGATTCTGAAGGATACCGAGCTGCATAAGTTCTGCGAGCTGTATCCGAACAAGTTCAACAATAAGACCAACGGCATCACCTTCCGCCGGTGGCTCTTGTCCTGCAACCACAATCTGGCGAACCTTCTGTCCGAGACCATTTCGGATGCCTACAAAAAGGATGCGAACCGCTTGGAGGATCTCCTGCGCAGCAAGGACAATGATGAGGTTCTGAACAGATTGGAGTCAATCAAGCAGGACAATAAGCGGGCACTGGCGTCCTACGTGCAGCTGCATGAGAACGTGACGCTCGACCCGGAGGGAATCTTTGATATCCAGATCAAGCGGCTTCATGAGTACAAGCGCCAGCAGATGAACGCCCTGTACATCATCCATAAATATCTGGAGATCAAGGGAGGCAAAAAGCCGACGCGTCCGCTGAATTTCATTTTTGGCGCCAAGGCAGCCCCGGCCTATATCATCGCACAGGATATCATTCATCTTCTGTTGGTGCTGCAGGATCTTGTCAACAACGATCCGGAGGTGAATCCGTACATGCATCTTGTGTTTGTCACGAACTATAACGTGACCTATGCAGAGAAGCTGATTCCGGCCTGTGACATCTCCGAGCAGATTTCGCTGGCTTCCAAGGAGGCCTCCGGAACCTCCAACATGAAGTTCATGCTGAACGGCGCGGTAACCCTTGGAACCGCAGACGGAGCCAATGTCGAGATTCATCAGCTGGTGGGCGATGACAATATTTATATGTTCGGCGTGGATGCGGATACGGTCATTGAGCATTACAAAAAGGCAGATTACGTGTCCAGAGACTACTATGAAAAAAGTCCTGTCATCAAG
>CAYXAN010000126.1:0-5924 GCA_964461705.1 uncultured Sarcina sp.
ACATCATGGAGCTGTTGGCGGAGGGGGAAATCTTTCTTAATTCCATTGCGGATAAGATAGGGGAGAACCCGGTCACGGTTTTCTACTCGCTGGAGAAGCTGATCAGCATCGGACTGGTAGAGAAACGGCGCTGCATCACAGAGGAGAAAAACCGCAAGAAGACGCGCTATGTGCTGAAGGATACGATGTTCAAATTCTGGTATACCTTCATTCCGGGGGCGACCAGCGTCATCGAGATGGGGCAGGGAAGCCTGTATTATGACAACTATGTGAAGCAAAAGCTCTATTCCTTTATGGAGGATGTTTTTGCTCAGATGTGCAGCTACTATACCCTCGAGCAGGGGGTGGCCGGGCGGTTCGGGAGCGTGCTCACCAATACAGGCTACTGGTGGGGATCGGAGATCGTGGTGCGTAAGGACGGCGTGCATTTCCGGGAGGCAAGAAGGCTCGACATCGTCGGGGTTTCCGAGGCGGACAAAACGGCAGTGATCGGCGCGTGCATGTTCCGAAGAGACCGAATGGGGCAGGATACGTATGAGGAGCTGGTCCACAAGGGCAGTCTGATTTCGGACCAATACCGGGTTACCAGGTGCCTTTTGTTCTCCCTCGGCGGCTACACCGGGGAGCTGGAGGGAATGAACAGCAAAAATCTGCTGTGCTTTACATTGGAGGATTTGTACCGTGAGCCGTGAGCATCAGGAGCCGGATTCCACCGGAATCTCCTCATCGTCTGCGCCGACGGTATCGTCTGGCGTCGGGAGTGTATTGCTGAATCCTTCCCCGCTGCCCGATCTGAAGAAGTTTTTTCATTTCATGAATTCATCCTTTCAGATATAGTGCAACATGTTTTCATCGATTCGAGACGCCGCGGCTATGCCGCGGCGAATTATCTGTTATACTATATCCGTTCCGCACCCGGCGATTTCATCGTGAATCGGCCGCTTGCGGACGGATTCACAATGGAAATTGACAGACAGGACTGAAACGGCTCATGACATGGACAGCATGGACGGACAGGAGGGGAAAATGACAGGAGCAGATGCGGGGAAGAATTCCGGGGAAAATTCAGGGAAGGCTTCGGGGGAAAATTCGAGAAAGGATTTGCGGAAGGATTCGCAGAAGAATTCATGGAGGGGCTGGCTGCTGTTTGTGGCCGGCCTGTTTGTCATGGCCTTTGGTGTGGCTTTTTCCATTAAGGCGAATCTGGGAACCTCGCCGATTTCCAGCCTGCCCTATATCCTTAGCGTGATCACACCGCTTACGGTGGGAACGGCCACCATCGCGCTGCACTGTGTGCTGATTACGCTTCAGATCCTGATTTTGAGGAAGCAGTATCGGATTTTCCAGCTTCTGCAGCTGCCGATCGCCATTCTGTTCGGCTATCTTACGGACTTTTCCATTGCAGTGACGGATCAGCTTTCCTATTCCGGATACGGGCAGCAGGTGATCCTGTGCATCATCGGGATTTTACTGGTCGGAACGGGCGTTTGGATGGAGGTTCGTTCCCATGTGATTACGCTGGCCGGAGAGGGCTTTGTTCTGGCAGTCTGTCAGGTATGCCCCATCAAATTCAGCAGCATGAAGGTCATCTTCGACGTGTCGCTGGTGGTGATTTCCTGCGTCTTGGGACTGCTCTTTGCCGGCGGGATCAAGGGGGTGCGGGAAGGAACCGTGGCCGCTGCCGTTTGCGTGGGACTGATTACAAAGCTGATCAATCGTATTTATGAGAAGATCTGCGGACAGCACAAAGATGCATAGCGGGATTACGGGAGCGGGCCGCGGCAAGGCAGGGGCAGCCTTTTATGCGGCGATTCCTCATACCGCTCCGGTGCTGACGGGGTATGTCTTTCTCGGGATCCCCTACGGAATCCTGATGGTGACCAGCGGATTCCCCGTTCTGTATCCGGTGCTGACGGCCGTCATTGTTTATACGGGCTCCATGGAGTTTTTGTTGGTATCGATCCTGTCGGCCTCCTTTCATCCGCTGGCCTGCTTTGCAACGGCCTTGATGGTCGGGGCAAGACATCTTTTTTACGGGATTTCCATGCTGGATCGTTATAAGGGAACCGGCTGGAAGAAAATTTATCTGATCTATGCCACGACAGACGAAACCTTCGCTGTGAACTATTCCGTGGCCGTTCCAAAGGACGTGGATCGGGGGTGGTTTTATTTCTGGGTGTCTTTGCTGGATCAGCTCTATTGGATTGCAGGAACGGCGCTGGGAGCCGTCTGCGGCGCCGGGATCACCTTTAATACCCGTGGACTTGATTTTGTCATGACCGCCATGTTCGTGACGATCTTTATGAATCAATGGCTGAAGGACACCTGGAAGGGACATGTCAGCGCCGGCATCGGGATTGTCGGCTCCCTGATTTGCCGGATGCTGCTTGGACCGGACCGCTTCATCATTCCGGCGATGCTGACGATCTGGATTGCCCTGACGGTTCTGCGGCCGCTGCTGGATACAAGGAACGAGGTGCACACGGAAAACGCGGGCACGAAGGAGGAAGAGCATACGGATCCTTCCGATGCACAGGAGGGGAAGGAGGAAGGCAATGAGTGAAATGACCCTCATACAGCAGATCCTGACCATTGCTGCGGCAGTGGCAGCCACCCTTCTGACAAGATATCTCCCTTACCTTCTGTTCCCGGCAGGGAAGGAAACACCGGGCTTTGTGGTGTATCTTGGCAAATATCTTGCGCCGGCGGTATTCGGCCTTCTGATCGTCTATTGCCTTCGGAATGTCTCCTTTTCGCCGGGCGGAACCTACGGGGCGGCGGAGGCCGCTGCCATTGCCGTTGTGGTTGTGAGCTTTCTGTGGAAAAAGAACATGATGGTCTCTATGGCAGCGGGAACGGCGGTCTATATGCTGCTGATGCAGACCGTGTTTGCAGGATAAGATTGCCGCGGGCGGCCGATGCGCGTTGAAATACATCCGCGCCTCCGCTGCCCGGGATGTCTACAGCAACAGGCATAAGTAATCACAGAATTGCAAGGTAAATTGCGAATAAACAGACAATTTAAAATCTGCGCAAAAATAGATTGACACATTAATACGGGAGAGGTACTATACAGTCAACAAAGGAAATACAAGAAAAACTTCAAGAAGGAACTTCAGGAAAGAAGTTCATCGAGAAAATCTAAGGAAAGGAGGACGGTCCGAAGAACAGGTAAGGAACCACAGGACGATAATTCAAAGGAACGAGAGTTCAAAAACGATCGTAAGATCGGTGATTCATAAGAGGATGATCCGATGTACTAAGCAGGACGTTGAGAAGACGTAATGTAAGAGTAGTGAGGAAGGCCTGAAGTCATTGCTTTGGAAACGGCATCGACGGCATCGATGATGAGTCGGGAGCTTACCGAAGGTTCGGACAGTAAGGCAGCTGATTACCGCTTAGCAGGTGAAGACCAATGGGAACCTGATGAAATGAATCAATGACAACTTCATACAGCAATCGAAAGGAGACGCAAACTGTAGAAATGCAGATCAATCGATTTATTCAGTGAGAGGGCATCGGTCACAAACAAAGTGATGGATGCCCTCTTTCGTTGTCATTGTCGAGGCAGCAGGATGACAGTGAGTCAGCCCGGGTTGACAGAGTTGTCGGACATCCATATAATTACCACAGATAATTGCTTACGGTAATTATCTGGATACGGATGCAGGCGGTACCCTTGCCGAAGCCCCCCGGAAAGACCCGGCGGAAAGCGTCTTTTCGGCTTGCAGGGACGGCAAGGAAGCACAGCAGCGCAGATGATGGGAGAAGAATATGCAGGTTGAACTGGCAAAGCGAATGATGGATGCCTGTTATCAGGCGAAGCGGATTCGTGAGCTGCTTCCGGTTCTTCCGGAGGGAGTGACAGCGTCTCACATTCACTATCTGGATGTGATTGAGACGTTGGAGCAAAAGGGCCGGAGAGCCAAGATCTCCGATATCAGTGATGCTCTGCAGCTGCCGCGCCCCGGGGTGACGCGAACCGTGAAGGAAATGGAGGCAAAGGGGTACATTCAAAAGGCCTCCTCCGAGGAGGACGGGCGCATTACGTATCTTACTGTCACAGAGGCGGGACGGGCTCTGTCCGGCAAGTACAACCGGCAGTGCTTTGACCGGTTGACTTCTTACCTGAAGGACATCCCGGAGGAGGATGTGGAGATCATGATCCGCACCATCGGGAGGGTGCATCAGGTAATGTGCGAAAGGAGAATTCATCTTGAAGACTGACTCGCAGGATTTTACACAGGGCAGTATTCCGAAGAAGCTGTCCCTTTTTATGCTGCCGATATTGGGGGCATTGGTGCTTCAGGCGGCCTACGGTGCCGTCGATTTGCTGGTGGTGGGGCGTTTCGGCACAACCTCCGGTCTGTCTGCCGTTTCCACGGGAAGCCAGGTGCTGAATCTGGTGACCTTTGTGGTGACTCAGCTGGCAATGGGCGTTACGGTGCTCATTGCCCGCTACCTCGGGGAGAAGCGTGCGTCGCAAATCGGCTCTGTCATTGGCGGGGCGGCGGTCGTTTTTGCCATTCTTTCCGTGATCCTGTTCCTGGTGATGGTGCCGTTTGCCAGACCCATAGCGGCACTCATGCAGGCACCTGCGGAGGCACTGGAGCTGACAACAAGCTATGTGCGGATCTGCGGCAGCGGGATTTTCTTCATTGTTGCATATAATCTTCTGGCTGCGGTTTTCCGCGGAATGGGGGACAGCAAATCGCCGCTTTTGTTTGTTCTGGTGGCCTGCGTCGTCAATATCGCAGGAGATCTGCTGCTGGTGGCGGTATTCCACATGGATGCCTCCGGGGCTGCGCTGGCGACAGTGTTTGCGCAGGCGGTCAGCGTTGTCTGCGCGGTCTTTATTCTGCTGAAAAAGAAGCTGCCGTTTGCCATCGAAAGAGCGGATTTTCGTCTGAATGCGCAATGCGGCAAATTCCTGTCTGTCGGCCTGCCGCTCGCATTGCAGGAGTTTCTGACGCAGGTCTCCTTTCTGGCACTTTGCGCCTTTGTAAACCGTCTGGGACTGGAGGCCTCCTCCGGCTACGGCGTTGCCTGCAAAATCGTCAACTTTGCCATGCTGATTCCCAGCTCGCTGATGCAGTCGATGGCTTCCTTTGTCTCGCAGAATGTGGGGGCAGGAAATCAGAAAAGAGCCAAACAGGCTCTGCTTGCCGGTATCGGCATCGGCCTTTTGTTCGGGACGGCGATGTTTTTGCTGGTTCTGTGGAAGGGAGATTGGATGTCCGGCGTGTTCACGACAGATGAAGCGGTCATTCGAGATGCCTTTGCTTATCTGAAGGGCTTTGCGCCGGAGACCATTGTCACAGCGATTCTGTTTTCAATGGTCGGATATTTTAACGGGAACGACAAGACCCTGTGGGTCATGCTGCAGGGGGTGGCGCAGACGCTTCTGGTGCGGCTCCCGATGTCTTATTATATGAGCATTCAGCCGGATGCCAGCCTGACAAAGATCGGCCTGGCGGCTCCCACCTCCACGGCAGTGGGAATTCTTCTGAATGTCGGCTTCTTCCTGTACCTGCAAAAATCCGAAAAACGGGCGGGATCAGGATTGTCTGCGGCCTGATTGAAAATTGCCGCAGGACAAGCTTTGCCGCCTCGTCGCCCGGCCGGCGTCTGTATAGTAACCGAAGAATAACCGAATATCGCAAGGCTGCCGCATCCTTATCCCCCACATATTGAGGAGATATGGTACAATGGGGAAACGTTGTATTGAACCTTGTATCAGAAGGATACAAATTTTATATCATGATAGGGGGAGCAGTTTATGCAGGAGAAACAAAGGGGAAGCTTCACCGGCTCGCTGGGATTTGTCTTGGCGGCGGCGGGAAGCGCTGTAGGATTGGGCAACATCTGGAGATTTCCTTATCTGGCGGCCAAGGACGGAGGCGGCGTCTTTTTGCTGGTCTACA
>CAYXAN010000127.1:0-5916 GCA_964461705.1 uncultured Sarcina sp.
ATTCGCCTCCCTGAAGATCCATGCTCTGGCGGAAGGTGACGGTCTTGATTTCTCCCTTTTTCACCGAATCCAGAAACGCCTTTTCGAACATGGTATTGGTTCCCGTAAGCTCCACGCCGTATTTGTCCTTGATGGTAAACGCGAAGATCGGAGCCTTCACATCCTCCAGAAATTCCACGCTCATACGGAAGGTACACTCGGTTCCCTTCATAATGGCAGAGTTGACCCTTCCGGCTGCGTCAACAATGTCATAGGCCACAATGCGGGCCCTTCCGGAGCCATATTCGAGCTTGTCCGGATTTTCCGCAACCGCTCCCTTTTGGGGAGATGCCGCCTCTGCGCCGATTTGCTCCTCCTTCGCATCGTACTGCCCCACCAGCACGCGCTTGTAGATATCAATCATCTCCTTCGGTGTTCCCTCTCCAAGCTTTACGCCCTGGTTCAGGAGAATGACGCGGTCGCAGTATTTGCTGATGCTGGACATATCATGCGAGACGAACAGCACCGTTTTGCCGGCCTTTTTGAACTCATCAAATTTGTGGAAGCACTTTGCCTGAAAGAAAACATCTCCCACCGCCAGTGCCTCATCCACAATCAGAATCTCCGGATCAATATTGATGGACAGCGCAAAGGCAAGCCGCATGAACATTCCGCTGGAGTACATCTTCACCGGCTGATACACATAATCCCCGATGTCGGCAAACTCCAGAATGGCCGGAAGCTTCTCCTTGATCTCATCCTCGGTGAAGCCGATCATCGTTCCGTTGAGGTAAATGTTCTCAATGCCGTTGTATTCCATATTGAAGCCGGCACCCAGCTCCAGCAGCGCGGAAATCCTGCCGTTTACCTGAACCTCTCCCTTTGTCGGCGTCAGAACCCCGGTGATGATCTTCAGAATGGTGGACTTGCCGGAGCCGTTGGTTCCGATGATGCCGACCGTCTCCCCTCTGCGGATCGACAGACTCACGTCATTGAGCGCCAGATGCTCCGTGTAATGAGCCCTCCTTCCGAGCCCGAGGGCATCCGCAACCCGATCCCGGTTGTGTTCATAAAGCTTGTATTGTTTGGTGAGGTGAGACACCTCGATGACATTTTCCATGTGGTTCATCTCGTACGATACTGACGCGCATCTGTTCAGCGGCCGCTTGACCGATGCACTTACAAAACATCCGCAAACTGCGGCTTTAATCTCTTGAAAATCAGCGCTGATATCACAAACAGCAATGCCGTCACAATCCAGAAATAGGTGGACGAATAGAAATGCTGCCAGAACCACTGCTGATCATAGACAGCGCTTCGGTATCCCTCCACGATATAGGTCATGGGATTGAGCTTGAGCAAGGGCCGGTACTTTTCCCGAAGCTGCGTGTTCAGATTCCACAGGATCGGCGTAACCCACATCCCTACCTGCAGCAGAATCGAAACCAGATTCTGCAGGTCTCTGAAGAAAATGACGATGGCGCAGGTCGCATAGGACAGACCCAGAATAAAGACATACTCGCAGAAGGTGTAGTAAACAACCTGCAGCGTATATACGCTCGGAAAATGGCCGTAGCAGGCGGCGATGACGATCAGCACCGCCGTAAAGCCGATATGCACAAACATCGCCGCGTTGACCTTGATCATCGGCAGGATACTGACCTTGAACACCACCTTCTTCACCAGGTAGTTGTACTCCAGCAAGGAGGTCATCCCTCCCATCACGGCATCGGTGAAGAAAAACCACGGCACCAGTCCCGCGGTCAGAAAGAGAACATAGGAAACCTCTCCGCCCGCGTAGGTCCTTTGAGGCCCGGAGCCGAAGATCCGATCAAACACAATATAATACATGATGACCGTTACCAGAGGCGGCACCATGGCCCACACCGTTCCCAGATAGGAGCCGGCATAGCGCTTTCTGAAATCATTTTTGGACAGACGCCAGATCAGCCGCCGATTCTGAAACAGCTCCACCGGAAGCGACATGACGCGATCCTGAAAAACGGAAAACAGAAAAACTCCGGCACACAGCAAAAGGCAGCCGGAAATTTTCTTAAGTCTTGCCGTGTCCGGGTCCTCCAGCACATTGTTGTGCAGCAAAAGCGCCAGCATCAGACCCAACGCCACTCCCCAGACGAGGATTCGGGTGATCCTTTTCTTTTTACGGATTTGTTCCATAGAATTACAGATTTCTGTCCTTTCGATAAGCATCCAGTCCGTTCCACCCCTGATCCTTGTCAGAAAGTGTCAATGCCGTTCCATCCTCCAGTGCATAGCCCTCTGCCGATGCACTTCCCCGGTATGCTCCCGTCACCTTCGGCCATTCGATGCCGATGGCAGGATCGTTCCATGCAATCCCCGCCTCGTCATTGGCATGCCAGAAGTCGTCGACCTTATAGCAGAACTCCGCCTCCTCCGAGAGCACCAGAAACCCATGGGCAAAATTCTTCGGAATAAAGAACTGCTTCTTGTTTGCCGCGGACAGAAGGACACCGTACCATTTGCCGAAGGTCTCAGAGCCCGGCCGAAGATCCACGGCAACGTCAAACACCTCGCCCCGAACCACGCGAACCAGCTTGGACTGGGCATAGTGAATCTGAAAATGCAGTCCGCGGAGAACGCCTTTTTTCGAGGAGGACTGGTTGTCCTGCACAAAATCCACGCAGATTCCCGCTTCCTCAAAGTCCTTCCTCTGGTAGGTTTCCATGAAATAGCCGCGGTCATCGCCGTGAACGGTGGGTGTTACCACCTTAAGGCCCTTGATGCCGCCGCAATTGTCTTCTACTTGAATCTGACCCATTGTTCTTCCTTCCTTAACTGCAAAGGTCCTGCCGCAAAGGGTGCGGGCAGAGGATTCCTTCGCCGAACGCTGCAGAAAAATGCATCGTCTCCCTGTGCCCTCAGCCCAATCCCTCGGCAACCTCCACCAGATATTTGCCGTAATTGGTCTTCATCAGAGGCTCTGCCAGCTTCAGCAGCTGCTGCCTGTCGATGAAGCCGCGCTTGTAGGCGATCTCCTCAATGCAGGACACATACAGCCCCTGCCTCTTCTGGAAGGTTGCCACGAAATTCGCCGCATCCAACAGGGAATCATGACTTCCGGTATCCAGCCAGGCAAAGCCGCGCCCCAGCTTCTCGACGTACAGGCTGCCGCGGCTTAGATATTCGTTGTTGATGCTGGTGATCTCGATCTCGCCCCGGGCGGAGGGCTTCACGTTCCGCGCAATCTCGACCACGTCGTTGTCATAAAAATACAGCCCCGGAACGGCATAATTGGACTTCGGCTTTTCCGGCTTTTCCTCAATGGACACAGCTCTGCCGGAGGCGTCAAATTCCACTACGCCGTAGGCGGAGGGATCCTTTACGTAGTATCCGAAAATCGTCGCTCCCTTCTCTCTTGCAGCGGCGCTTTGCAAAACGCGCGAAAAGCTCTGTCCGTAGAAAATATTGTCTCCAAGAACCAGTGCGCAGGCATCGCTTCCGATGAAATCCGCGCCGATGATAAAGGCCTCGGCCAGACCGTTCGGCTGTTCCTGAACGGCATAGGAAATGTCCATCCCCAGCTGTTCTCCGGTTCCGAGAAGCTCCTCAAACACCGGCAGATCGCGGGGAGTGGAAATGATCAGCACCTCGCGAATCCCCGCCAGCATCAGAGTGGACAGCGGATAATAGATCATCGGCTTGTCGTACACCGGCATGATCTGTTTGGAAATTGCCTTTGTCAACGGATAAAGTCTGGTGCCGGAGCCGCCGGCCAGAATAATGCCCTTCATGTTTTCTCCCTCCTGCCGTCAGGCTGTGACGATGCGGCAAGCTCTCGCCGGATCCGGTCCGCCGGGTCAGTCAAGAACCTTTTTTGTATCATACATTGTGGCATAATACTGCTGATAATTTCCGCTGGTGATGTGTTCCATCCAGTCCATATGCTCAAAATACCAGGTGATGGTCTTGCGGATGCCGTCCTTGAACATGGTTTCCGGCTCCCAGCCCAGCTCCCTGTGAATCTTGTCCGGAGCGATGGCATAGCGGCGGTCATGTCCCTTGCGGTCCTCCACGTGGATGATCAGATCCTCACGGATCGCCGCCCTTCTGGGATCGGAATCGTCCAACTCCTCGCGAAGAACCTCGAGAATGGTCTTTACAATCTCAATGTTCTGCTTCTCGTTGTGGCCGCCCACATTGTAGGTTTCAAAGAGCCGCCCCTTTTCCTGCACCAGATCAATGGCCTTGCAGTGATCCTCAACATAAAGCCAGTCGCGAACGTTCCTGCCGTCGCCGTACACCGGAAGCTTCTTGCCGGCCAGCGCGTTGTTGATCATCAGCGGGATCAGCTTCTCCGGGAACTGATACGGGCCGTAATTGTTGGAGCAGTTGGTGATGTTGGCCGGGAAATGGTACGTATCCATGTAAGCCTTCACCAGAAGATCCGAGGCTGCCTTGGAGGCACTGTAGGGACTGTGCGGCGCATACGGCGTCGTCTCGTAGAAATACGCGTCCGGATCCTCCGGAAGGGAGCCGTACACCTCATCGGTGGACACATGCAGAAACCGCCTATCCTCCTTATAATTGCCAAGCGGATCCGGCCCCTCCGAAAGCTCCCAGGCCTCCTTGGCACAATTCAGCATATTTGCCGTTCCCATGACATTGGTCTGCACAAACAGCTCCGGCTCCTTGATGGAGCGGTCCACATGGGACTCCGCCGCAAAATGAATCACGCGGTCGATGTCATTGTCCCGGAAGATCTTCCGTATGGCCTCCTTGTCGCAGATGTCCGCCCGGACAAAGGTGTAGTTCGGCAGATCCTCCACGTCCTTCAGATTTTCCAGATTGCCGGCATAGGTCAGCTTGTCCACGTTGATGATGCGAATGTCCTGTCCGTATTTGCCGAGCATATAATGCACGAAGTTGGAGCCGATAAAGCCGGCCCCTCCCGTCACCAGAAATGTCTTCATGTCACACTTCTCCTTTTTGTCCATGTTGTTTCCTGCCGTGCCCGCAAAGACAGGCAGCGCAGCTTCGGAGCATTCCGTATTTACCGCTACAAACGCAGGATAAACACAGTTCTACAGACTGCAGTATACCATACAACGCCCGTTAATACGTACGGTAGCTGATATCCAGATCCACATTTCCGCTGATCCCGTTGATCCGTCCGGTGGCGCTGTACTGCCAGATGTCGTATCTCGATCCGGAATAGGTGGGAGCTTCCGCATATTGAGCCAGCCAAATATGATAGCTGGTCAGCGATCCGACATTGATCTTTTCGCTGAACCAGTTGGTGTTGGCATACACACCCGCTGAAAAGCCGGCGTTCTGCACGGTTTTGCAGAAGGCGGCGATGTTCGCTGTCCGCTGGCTGACACTGATGGCGTCTCCCCTGCCGCCGGAGCTTTCGACGTCAAGGAAAATGGGCATGGAAATCCCGTAGCTTCTGGCGATCTGCACGGCCATGGAGGCCTCCTCCACCGCCTCGGCCTCGTTGATTGCCTGGGAGAAGAAATACAGTCCGACCTTCAGGCCGGCGTTTTTGGCTCCCGTCACATTGGTCCCGACCGCCGAGTCCTTGACCAGAGCTCCTGTAGAGGAGCCGCGGTAACCGCAGCGGATGATGGCAAAGGAAATGCCGGAGGAGGCCACCTCGCTCCATTGAATGGATCCGTTCCACATGGAGACATCCACGCCGGTATTGCTGCTGCCGACATCCAGAATTCCCTCACTGCTGAAGGTATAGGACACCCCCTGGATGATCTGCGCGCCGGTGACGTAATTGCCGTCCTTGTCATAGTAATAGGTCAGTCCGTTGATGTGCTGCCATCCGGTGTATTTGTATTGCTTCTGCGTAACGGTCTTCCGGTAGAACGTATCAAAGCTGTTGTAGTCGGAGGCCGTTGCCGCGCGGTATGTCTCCCCCTCCCTCACGTAAAGCGGATTTCCGCC
>CAYXAN010000128.1:0-5915 GCA_964461705.1 uncultured Sarcina sp.
AAGATTCTTGTACATCGATCGAGTGATCGTATATCGCAATAAAGGAGGCATGGCAATGACGTCATCGGCAATCGGTTTTGATTCGGCTCAATATCTGGAACTGCAGTCTGCTCACATCAAGGAGCGTATGACGCACTTCGGAAAGCTGTATCTGGAGTTTGGAGGAAAGCTGTTCGACGACTACCATGCCTCTCGTGTTCTGCCCGGCTTTACACCGGACATCAAGCTGCAGATGCTGGAGCAGCTCAAGGACAAGGCGGAAATTGTCATCGTCATCGGTGCCGATGCCATCGAACAGAACAAGGTGCGCGGCGACCTCGGCATTACCTATGATGAGGATGCTCTGCGCCTGAAAAAGGCCTTTGAAGGACGCGGCTTCTACGTCGGCAGCATCGTCATCACCAAATACACCGGTCAGCCTGCTGCCGATCATTTTCGTCAGCGGCTGGAGCAGCTGGGGATCCGCTGCTATCTTCACTACGTCATTGAGGGCTACCCGTCCAACATTCCGCTCATTCTGAGCGCAAACGGGTACGGCCGCAACGACTACATCGAGACCACCCGCGATCTGGTGGTGATCACCGCCCCCGGTCCCGGCTCCGGCAAGATGGCCACCTGTCTTTCCCAGGTGTATCAGGAAAATCAGCGCGGAGTGAAGGCAGGCTACGCCAAATTTGAAACCTTCCCCATCTGGAACCTTCCCCTCAAGCATCCGGTCAATCTGGCCTATGAGGCAGCCACCGCAGACCTTGCCGATGTCAATATGATCGACCCCTTCCATCTGGAGGCCTACGGCAAAACCACGGTCAATTACAACCGTGATGTGGAAATCTTTCCGGTGCTGCAGCAGATTCTGGAGGGAATCATGGGCGAATGCCCCTACAAATCCCCGACGGACATGGGTGTGAACATGGCAGGCTTTGCCATCTGCGATGATGAGGTGTGCCGCAGAGCCTCCCAGCAGGAAATCATTCGCCGTTATTATGCCAGTGCCGTGAACGTGCGGAAGGGACTGGCAGAGCCCGGGGAGCTGTACAAGCAGGAGCTGCTGTTAAGACAGGCCGGCATCACCGCGAAGGATCGCCTTGCTGCGGCGGCTGCCGAAAAGCGTGCCGGGGAAACCGGCTCTCCTGCCGCTGCCATTGAGCTCTCGGACGGCACGATCATTACCGGCAAGACCGGCGATCTTCTGGGAGCCTCTGCCGCCGCCATCATGAACGCACTCAAGGAATGCGCCGGCATTCCGCACGAGGAACGGCTGGTGTCCGCGGAATCCCTCGCCCCCATCCAGCTTCTGAAAACCACTTATCTTGGCGGCCACAATCCCCGCCTGCACACCGACGAGCTCCTGATCGCGCTCTCCATCAGTGCGGCCACCAATCCGCATGCCAGGATGGCCATGGAGCAGCTTCCCTGCCTGCGCGGCACAGAGGTACACTCCTCCGTCATCCTCTCCGACGTGGATGAGGAAATATTCCGGAGGCTGGGAATGCACCTGACCTGCAGCCCGGTATATGAGAAGCAGTAAGACCGATATGTCATAATCAGCCAAAAATATCCGGGCAAAAACGTTCTGTGTTTTTGCCCGGATATTTTCTACTGCGGTTTATTTCACAAGCCTCACGTGTCTTCCGTTGACCTCCACGGAGTGAATGTTGCGGTTCAGATACACGGAAAAGCGCGTCACGCCGCTCTTGCGGATGGTGGCATCCAGATTGGGATTCATGTCCTCCAGCTCCTGCTTGAGTACGCTGATGAGAAGGTCATCTGTATCACGGCGCTTAAAGATGGTGAGAATCTGCTTCTCAATCTCGGAATCCGCCGTGATCTTCTGGCTGATCCAGACCCCGCTGTCTCTTGTCGTGACGTTGATGGACGGCAGATCCTTCAGAAACTCCGACAGCTTGCTGTAGTGATAATTGCGGATGTCAAAATCCGGAAAAATCTTCACCAGCCGCGAGCCCACCTCGCCAAGACCCGTTTCCTTGCCGTCAACTGCGTTGTCGGTGATCATTTTGACAATGGCCTCCTCAATGTCGACCTTGTCGGTAAAGCCGGGCTCCTCGGCAGGGGCATCTCCCGGCAGAAACTCCTCGCCGGCAGCGTCTCCATACCCTGCAGCGGCCTCTGCGACAGAGGCTGTCCCGACCGTATGCTTCTTCACACCGGCGGCAGAACTGCCTTTTGCCGTGCCGGCACCGCCTGCCGTCTTCGTGCCTGCTGTCCTCTTTCTGGTTTCCTTTCCCTTGGATTTGGCGGTGCTTCCCACCTCATCGCTGTCACCGCTGCCGCTGATGACATCGAGGAAAACAAATCTTTCGCAGGACACGCGGAAGGATTCCGGTGTCTTCCTTTCCCCCATGCCGATCACAACCTTGCCGGCCTCGCGAAGCCTTGTAGCAAGCTTATTGAAATCTCCGTCGCTGGATACAATACAGAACCCCTGCACGGAATCGGCATAAAGAATATCCATGGCATCAATGATCAGCCCGATGTCGGAGGCGTTCTTGCCCGGCGTATTGTTGGGCTGCATGATGGGCGTCACAGAATGGCTGGACGAGCACCCCATCCAGGAGCGAAGCCGGTCCTGTGTCCAGTCGCCGTACATGCGGCGGATGGTGATCTTGCCGTATTTGGAAAGCTCGCTGAGAATGGTGGAAATATATTTGGCGCTGATGTTGTCTGCGTCAATCAAAAGTGCAATGTTGATGTCTTCCATGTAGATTCCTTTTGCTATGAAAAATAATCGATACGTCTTATAATGGAGCTTGTTGTTTCGTGCATGACCCTGTCGGCACGGGACATTTGCCGCAACAGGTACATTATACTGAAACGGAGTCCGTAATGCACGAACTTCCCATGGTTATGGAGCTTTTGAATATCGCGGAAAAGACTGCAAAAAGGGAGCAGCTCTCCAGGGTGACCTCTGTCACCGTCCGCATCGGTGAGCTGTCCGATCTGGTGGATGAGTGCATGCAGCTTTATTGGGAGACGGCCGCCGAGCACACCCTTTGTGAGGGCTCTGTTCTGACCATACGGCGAAATCCTGCCAGGCTGCGCTGCCGTCTGTGCGGATACGAATTCCGGCATCTTCATGATTTTACCTGCCCCCGCTGCGGCGGCCCGGCTGACCTTATCCGCGGGACCGGGTCCGGCTGTGTCATGGAAAGTCTGGAGGGGGAGTAACCAAGGATACAAGCAAATTGGGCAGAAAACGAGCTGCCCGGAAATGGAGATTACCATGATAAAGAATGATCTGAAGGATTACGTACGCACCATTCCGGATTTCCCGGAGAAGGGCATCATGTTCCGCGACATCACCACGGTGGCGCAGGACGCGGATGGACTGCATCTTGCCATTGACACCATGCAGGAGCTGGTGAAGGATGTCGATTTTGACGTCGTTGTCGGTGCAGAGTCGCGAGGCTTCATCTTCGGGACCCCCATCGCCTATAACCTGCACAAGCCCATGGTACTGATCCGCAAGAAGGGAAAGCTTCCCTGGAAGACCGTTTCCGTGGATTACGCTCTGGAGTACGGCACGGCGACGCTGGAGATGCATGAGGATTCCGTTCAGCCCGGACAGAAGGTTCTGATTGTGGACGATCTGATGGCTACCGGCGGAACCGCCAAGGCCATGATCCAGCTGGTGGAAAAGCTGGGCGGCAAGGTTGCCGGTGTTCTGGTCCTGATGGAGCTGGAGGGGCTCAACGGGCGCGCTGCTCTGGCGCCCTATCCGGTCTATTCCGCTGTCAAATATGAAGGGAAATGATCCCGATGGCGAAGAAATTCATCTCCTGGAATGTCAACGGACTGCGTGCCTGTGTCGGCAAGGATACCTTCTACGAATTCGTCCGAAAGGAGGATCCTGACGCCCTGTGTCTCCAGGAAACCAAGCTGCAGGAGGGGCAGATTGCGCTTGATCTGCCCGGTTACCTCCAGTACTGGAACTATGCGGAGAGAAAGGGGTATTCCGGCACGGCAATATTCGTCAAGGAAGAGCCCTCTTCCGTCCGATACGGACTGGGCATTCCGGAGCACGACCATGAGGGACGCGTCATCACTCTGGAATATCCGGATTATTACCTCATAACCGTATATGTTCCCAATTCGAAGCAGGCGCTGGAGCGTCTGGATTACCGCATGGCCTGGGAGGATGCCTTTCTTGCCTATGTAAAGAAGCTTGAGGAGCATAAGCCTGTCATCTTCTGCGGTGACCTGAACGTGGCCCATAAGGAGATCGACCTCAAAAACCCTGCCTCCAATCACCGCAGTGCCGGCTTTACGGATGAGGAGCGCGGCAAACTGTCCATCCTCCTCTCCAGCGGCTTTACCGACACGTGGCGGTACTTTCACCCCGACACCGAGGGCATCTATTCCTGGTGGTCCTATCGCTTTCACGCAAGGGAAAAGAACGCCGGATGGCGGATCGATTATTTCATCGTGTCCGATGCACTGAAGCCGCGGCTCAAGGATGCCGTGATCTACACCGATGTGTACGGCTCGGATCATTGCCCGGTGGGCCTTGTGCTGGAGGAATGATGCACTGCTGCGCAGACAGTGCACAGACAGATATCATGTTTTCATGTTTACGTTTTAGGAGAGAATATGTCAGACGAGAAGAAGACGGCAGAGGGAAAGATCCCCATGCCGGTAGCAAATTTTAAGGTAGACGCCAATCCCGGAAGTCATGTGAAGAAGATGATCGGTGTGGTCAGCGGAAAGGGCGGGGTCGGAAAGTCCTCCGTCACCGGTCTGTGCGCCCTGTGGTCTCTGCGCCACGGCTATCGGACCGCTGTCATGGACTGTGACATCACAGGTCCCAGCATTCCGCGCATGTTCGGTGTCACCAGCGAGGATGTCAGCGTCGAGGGAGTTCAGCCAAACGGCGAGGGCGGCACACTGATTCCGGCCCAGACCTCCACCGGCATCAAGATCATGTCGATGAATCTTCTGATGGAGAATGAGGAGCAGCCCGTGATCTGGCGCGGCCCTGTCATTGCCGGGGTTGTAAAGCAGTTCTGGACCGACGTGAACTGGGGTGATGTGGACTATATGTTCGTGGATATGCCGCCCGGAACCGGCGATGTCCCTCTCACGGTCTTCCAGTCCCTTCCCATTGACGGCATCCTCATTGTCGCCACGCCGCAGGATCTGGTGTCCATGATTGTAAAGAAGGCCGTGAACATGGCCAGGGATATGAAGATTCCGATCCTCGGCATTGTAGAGAACATGAGCTATGTCACCTGCCCCCACTGCGGTGAAAAGGTGCATCTGTTCGGTGAGAGCCATGTCGCCGACGCCGCAGCGAAGGAGGGAACCGTGCTGATCGATTCCCTCCCCATTGATCCGAAGCTTGCGCAGGCGATGGACGAGGGTACCATCGAATATTATGAAACCACTGCTCTGGAGAAGCTTGGCGAAGTTCTGCCGAAGGTGGAATGATGCCTGCTCCGCAGCAGACCGTAAATAAAATCCCGGGGGAACACCTTTCACCTTGTTCCCCCGGGGATTTTATTTTTGATCACTGCTCCGCTGTCCTGCGGCTCAGCCCATAAGGGAAACAGTGTATAAAGTCATGGCGGATGTCATACCTCACTTCACCATCAGCATGCGGAACATTTGGATCACCTGCTCCTTCGATGCCTCCCTCGGATTTCCGGGATAGCATGCATCATTCAGTGCATCCTCTGCCAGCTGATCCAGATCCTCTTCTTTAATCTTGTCCAATGTCTTCGGAATTCCGACGTCCTTGGACAGCTTCTTTACGGCATCGATGGCGGCCTGACGATATTCGTCCTGCGTCATTTCATCCACGCCCTGTACCCCCATTGCCCTTGCCACCTCGCGAAGACGCTCGCCGGTGTACTCCTTGTTGAACTCCATGGAGATCGGCAGGAACATTGCGCAGGCAA
>CAYXAN010000129.1:0-5912 GCA_964461705.1 uncultured Sarcina sp.
CGGGAGACGATATTTCACTCAATTGACTGGGAGAGCATGGGGGTTGAGGTCATCGGATTGTGCAAGGACGGAATCGAGGCTTACAACATGATTCTGGATGAATTTCCGGATGTTGTCCTGACGGATATTCGCATGCCGGGAATGTCGGGTCTGGAGCTGGTAAGGGAGATATCGGCAATTGACAGGCAGGTACAGTTCATCATTCTGTCCGGGTATGAGGAGTTTGAGTATGCAAGAGAAGCGATGAAGTACGGTGTAAAGCATTATCTGCTCAAGCCCTGTGAAGAGGAGGAAATGAAATCGTGCATTTTGCAGGCGGCAAAGGATGCAGACGCAGTCAAGCAGCAGAAGGAGGAGCTGATTCGGCAAAATGAAATGCTGCATTCCGTGCGGCAGGAGTCGCTGTATCACTTGCTGATGGATGGACTGGCTGTGGACGAAACGGAAAATCTGCTGAGCTCACTTCACAAACAGCAGGAGTTCTACGGATGGTATTATGAGGAAAATCAACATCAATATTACCTGAACTATATTTTTTATCTGGAAAGGGAGCAGCTGAACGGCTTTCTGGAAAAGCTCAGGGAATGGGAAATGAAAAGAAATACGCCGGTGATACTATACGGGGTATATGTACAAAACACCCTGCTGCTGCTGACCTATGAAAGAACCGATGCAGAATGCCTGAGGGGATGTGCAGAAAAGAAGCCTACTCAGCTGGAAATGAAAGAAGAAATATATACGGATTTGCTGGAATCTCTGGAGCAGATCATCCTTAAGATCAAAAGATATGATGAGATCTTTGCAATCCAAGGCTGCAAGATCATTCCCATACCAAACAATCAGAATATTCTGCGTCATATCAAGGGAGTGTTCAATAAAATCGAGAAAAATGAAGAGGTTGCAAAGGGAATCGAGGAATTGTGTACGATGACGGCCAAGGCCACGCGGCTGGATTTTCTGAAAATGCTGAGCAACAGTGTCTGCGTCAGGTTATCGGAGCTTGGAGTCTGTTCGGTTCCGGAGGAAGCGTCCTTCCTCAAATGCGTGAACCAGGAGACGGAAATAGAAAAGCTGCGGGCACTTACGATTGATATCCTGCATCGCACACGGAAGGAACTGGAAAGCGGCAGACAAACCTACGGGATACTGACGGAAAGAGTGATGGAGTATGTTGAGGAGCATTTGAAGGATGACGACCTGACGCTGAAGAAAATTTCAGAACAGTATCTTTACATGAATGTAGACTATGTGAGCAAGAAATTTCACAAGGATACCGGGAAAAAATTCTCGCAATATCTTGCAGAGCGCAGGGTGGAACGCGCCAAAGCGCTCCTTATCAATGGAGAGGGAAATAAGGTTCAGTACGTTGCAGAGCAGGTCGGATGCGGCAACAACCCGAGATATTTTACACAGATTTTCAAAAAGGCAGAAGGAATAACGCCCGGCAGGTGGGCTGAGAAGCTGCAGGGAAAATAAAAGGCGTCAATTTCAAACATGAATTTGTCCGCGAGCGAATGCTCCACTATAGATTCACGTTGAAATTGGCAGGTGATGAACAGCAGGAAGTCACTTTTTTAAACCGTCTTGTCGGTTTTGGTGCGTTGGGAGAATCCTCCGGACTGGTTACAATGGGATGCATGAAAGTTCAAGAGCTTTCAGCTTACAGGCAACCGGAAAGGGGGATTTTTTTATGCGTAAAAAGATAGCAATGGCATTGGCATTTGCCTTGGCAGGGTGCATGCTGGGCGGCTGCGGGGGCAGCGATGCCGCGACACAGACCTCAAGTGCCGAGGAGAGCACACAGGCTGCTGCGGATGAAGCCGGCAGTGAGGAAGCCGATGAGAAAAGCACGGAGGCAAGCACAGAGGAAAGCGCTGAGGAGCCGATCACACTGAGCGTCTTCTGGTGGGGCAGTCAGATTCGGAATGAGAGAACCCAGCAGATTCTGGACATGTATTCAGAGGAACATCCGAACATTACATTTGAGGGGCAGTTCTCGGACGATTACTGGAAGAGAATGGCAACCCTGGCAGCCGGGCATACCCTGCCGGATGTGGTGCAGATGGTGTACGCCTACCTTCCGCAGTACGCAAGTGAGAACACGCTGGTCGACCTGACACCCTACATTGAGGACGGAACGATTGATGTGAGCAATGTGGCAGAGAGTGTTGTGGAGACAGGAAGGGTCGGCGACGGGATCTACGGCATCTGCAACGGCATCAATGCTTCGGCGCTTTTGTACAACAAGACCCTGCTGGATGATGCCGGAATTACGGTGAAGGATTACATGACAATTTCCGAGTTCGAGGATCTGTGCCGCGAGGTCTATGAGAAAACCGGATACAAGACAAGCCTTAGCTACGGAGGCTATACCAGTGAGTCGTTTATGCAGTATATCCTCAGAGGAGAGGACAAGCATCTGTACGGAGAAGACGGCGGCCTTGGCGTAGACAGCGCGGATGATTTCCTTACCTTCTTCCAGTTATACGAGGACGGCATCAGCGAAGGCTGGCATCTGGATCCGAGCCTCTATGTGGAAAGAACCAGAGGACAGGTACAGGAGGATCCGATGGTCTACGGCAGCAGCCCGGAGAACATGTCCTGGTGCGGGTTCTATGCATCCAATCAGCTGGTCTCCATGCAGTCGGCAGCTCCGGAGGGTGTAGAGATCGGCATCACCACATTCCCGTCGGCCGATGCGGAAAAGTCGCTGTGGCTGAATCCGAGTCAGTTCTTCAGTGTGAGTGCTGACAGTGAGCATCCGGAGGAAGCAGCTGCCCTGATTGATTACATTACCAATTCGATTGACTGCAACAATGTCCTTTTGGGAGAGAGAGGCGTTCCGATCTCCAATGTCGTAGCAGATGCGATTGCCGAAAATCAGTCGGAAGATGATAAGAAGGTGATAGATTACATCAACAATGTTGTGACGCCCAAGAGCAGCGTGATCGACGCGGCCAGCCCGAGCAATGCGAGCGAGTTCACCGACCTGATGGATTCTCTTACAGAGAAGGTGATGTACGGACAGTTAACGGCCACGGAAGCGGCAGAACAGCTTTACGAGCAGGGATCAGAAATTCTGGCACAGGAGTAAGAGGGGAGAGGCTGCTGCACAAAGATGCAGCAGCCCCTTTGTTACCTGAAGGGAATGGAAGCGGATAAGGAATGGAGAATTAGGATGAAGAGGCTCAGGAAATTTTTCTTCAAGGAGAGTGTGACGGGAATCGTGTTTACACTTCCGTTTATTGTAGGCTTTTTATTGTTTCTGCTGATTCCGATGAGCATATCACTGTACTATGCCTTTTGTGATTATGATTTTCTCTCACCGGCGGTATTCACCGGATTGCAGAATTTCATCAAGATGGCAAATGATGAATTATTCTGGAAATCCTTAAGAGTCACCATTTTTTACGCAGTGGTCTCCGTTCCGCTGAAGCTGATCTTTGCCTTGTTCGTTGCAATCCTCTTCCAGAAGACGACAAGAGCTTCCGGCATTTACAGAGGAGTGTACTATCTTCCGTCCATTATCGGAGGCTCGGTAGCAGTATCGGTCCTGTGGAAGAGAATGTTTGCGGTAGACGGCACGATCAATCAGCTCCTGCATGTGATCGGGATTGAGACATCGATTGCATGGCTGGGAGATACAAGGACAGCCATATGGACCTTGATTCTGCTGACGGTATGGCAGTTCGGATCCTCCATGCTGATCTTCTTGTCATCACTGAAGCAAATCCCGCAGACATACTATGAAGCGGCGATGGTTGACGGAGCCGGAAAAATAAAACAGTTCCTTGGAATTACACTGCCTCTTCTGACCCCTACGATTTTCTTTAATCTGGTGATGCAGGTGATCAATGCGCTCCTGGCATACACGCAGTGCTACATCATCACGCAAGGCAAACCGATGGACTCTACACTGTTCTATATGGTGCATATGTATAATCAGACCTTTGTTTATTATAAGGCCGGTTACGGCTCTGCCCTGGCCTGGGTCATGATCCTTATTGTGGGCATATTTACCGCCGTTTTGTTTGCGACAAAGAAAAAGTGGGTGTACGACGGAGGACTTTAGAAATGAAAAAAAAGAGAATGATTTACAGGACGCTGTATCACCTGGTGGTCATAGCCATCGGAGTTCTGATGATTTATCCGCTGCTGTGGATGGTCATGAGCTCCTTTAAGGAAACAAATACCATCTTCCTGACGGCAGGCTCCTTGATTCCGGAAAAATTTACCCTCGAAAACTATGTGACAGGTTGGAAGGGATTTGCAAAAATCACATTCGGGACCTTTTTCAAGAATTCCGCATTCATTGCGGTGACAGCGACCGTAGGAACCGTCTTCGTCTCCTCCTTTGTCGCCTTTGGAATCTCCAGATGCCGGTTTCCGGGGAAACGGATTCTGTTCATGGCGGTGCTGCTCACCATGATGGTGCCTGCGCAGGTCATCATGGTTCCTCAGTATATCTGGTATCAGAAGCTTGGCTGGGTGGGAACCTATTTGCCGCTTATTGTTCCGTATTGCTTCGCCATTCAGGGATTCTTCGTTTATATGATGTTTAATTTTATCGAGAGCATCCCGAAGGAGCTGGATGAAGCTGCCAAGATCGACGGCTGCTCCTATTACGGGATTTATGCAAGAGTGGTATTCCCGCTGATGGTGCCGGCTCTGGTTACCTCGGCGATCTTTTCATTCATCTGGCGGTGGGATGATTTTATGTCGGCGCTCTTATATATCAATAAGGCGGCAATGTATCCCGTCAGCCTGGCGCTGAAGTTATTTACGGACCCGGGGTCCACCTCGGATTACGGAGCCATGTTTGCCATGTCGACGCTGTCGCTTTTGCCGGTGCTGATCATCTTTGTATTTTCGCAGAAGTATCTGGTGGATGGAATTGCAACTTCGGGACTGAAGGGATAGAGAGGTGCTGAAATGCTGAGAATGTTTGATACGCATAAAATCAGAGAAAGTAAGGAGCTGTCGGGACGGCTGTGGGACTTTACGGCTTTCGGATCCGACAAGGAGGGAAGAACTCAAAAGGTCATGGTTCCCGGCTGTGTGGAAAATCTTCCGGGCATGGGAAATTACAGAGGCTGGTGCTCCTATGAGACAAGCTTTGAGGCAGAGGGAAATATCCGGCTGGAATTCAAGGGAGTCAGCCATTATGCCCGGGTGTTTGTGGATGACAAAGAGGCAGTGCAGCATTATGGCTCCTACACGCCGTTTTCCGTATGCCTGAAGAATCTGAAGGAGGGAGAGCACCTTCTGAAGGTGCTGGTGGACAATGATTTTCGGGATGAGTATGCATTGGATATGCCCAATGATTATATGTCCTACGGCGGAATTTCACGCGGAGTCCTGCTGGAGAAAATCGGCGATGCCTATCTTCAGTGGGTCCATGTCACACCGCTTCGCGATGAAGACGGAAGGTGGTTTGCAGATGTCGTCATTTCCTGTGAGAATCTTCTGGATGAGCCGCTTTTGGTTTCTCTAAAGCTCAAAATCGCGGATACCGTGACAACGGCAAAGGATCAGCTGCTGCAGCCGGGAGAGAATCAGGTGAAGCTGGATCGGATTCCGATACCCGGAGTCGAAGCCTGGAGCATGGAGAATCCTGCATTATACATGGCGGAAGCCGTGCTGCTGCGGGATGGAGTGGCTGCGGACGACTGGATTGACCGGATCGGCTTCCGTACGGTGGAAGTGAAGGGAAAGCAGGTGCTGCTGAATGGAAAAGCGATACGGATCAAAGGCTTCTGCCGACATGAGGATCATCCGCAGTATGGCTGTGCACTTCCTGCGCAGGCCATAGCCTATGATCTGCAGCTGATTCAGGATATGGGAGGGAATTCGGTGAGAACCTCACATTATCCGAACGATGAGCTGTTTCTTGATATGTGCGATGAAATGGG
>CAYXAN010000130.1:0-5324 GCA_964461705.1 uncultured Sarcina sp.
GCCGTCATTGATTCCGGACGCATTGCCCGCCGTGACAACTCCGTCCTTCTTAAATACCGCCTTCAGCTTTGCCAGTGTTTCCGTTGTGGTTCCGGGCCGGGGACCCTCGTCCTTTTCTACGAGCACGGTTCCTTTTTTGGTTTTGACCTCCACCGGAACAATCTCATCCTTAAATTTGCCTGCCTCCTGTGCTGCCACGGCCCGCTGCTGGCTGCGGGCCGCAAATTCATCCAGCTGTTCACGGGTCAGTCCCCACTGCTCCGCCACATTCTCAGCCGTAACTCCCATATGGATTCCGTAGAATGCATCATGCAGGGCATCGTACTGCAGCGAATCCTCCAGCTGCCCTGCACCCAGGCGATAGCCGTAGCGTCCGTTTAATACCAGGTAGGGTGCTGTGGACATGCTCTCCGTGCCCCCGGCAACGATAACATCCGCATAGCCTCCCGCGATCTGTTTGGCAGCCAGATTCACGCTGTGCAGTCCGGAGCCGCACAGAACGTTCACCGTTGTCGCCAGAACCTCGACCGGAAGCCCTGCACCAATGCTGCACTGCCGGGCCACATTCGGCTTCTGTCCTGCCTGTACACCGCAGCCCATGAACACCTCATCCACCTGCTCCGGCTTGATTCCGGCGCGACGGATTGCCTCCTTGATTGCAATGGCTCCCAGTTCACCTGCCTTCAGCTTGCTTAAGGCGCCGCCCATGACACCTATGGGGGTACGGCATCCGGAAACAATCACCACCTTGTTATTCATAATGTCTCCTCTTTTCCTGCTCAGATTGCCTGTGCTGCGTGCAAAGCCGTCAGCTTATCCGCATCGTAGCCCAGCAGCTCGCCCAGCACCTCATCGGTGTTTTCTCCCAGAAGCGGAGCATGCCGATAAATATGGGCAGGCGTATCGCTCATCTTAATGGCATCGCCGTTCACATACTGCTTGCCGACCAGCGGGTGCTCGCACAGCGGGAACATTCCGCGATCCTCCACAATGTGCGGATCGTGTGTCACCTGATACAGGTCAAAGATCGGAGCAGCCGGAACGCCGTTGCTAAGGCACATGTCCACCACCTCATCGATGGTGTACTGTGCGGACCACTCCTCGATCAGCACCTTGAGCTCATCTGCGTTTTCGGTGCGGATGACATTATTGACAAAGCGAGGATCCGTCAGCCACTCCGTATGACCGGTAACCTTCTCGCAGAACTTGTTGAAGAGGCTCTGATTTCCGCAGCCCAGAACGAAGTCTCCGTCCTTGGCATGGAAGCTGTCATAGGGGGCAATGGATGAATATGCATTTCCAAGGCGCGGCGGAATCTCTCCGCTGAAGCGGTAGCGCGTCATATAGTTTTCCAGAAGAACCACCATCGTATCCAGCAGGGCTACATCCACCTTCTGTCCGCGTCCTGTGATGGTACGGGCATTGAGTGCCGCAAGAGCTCCCAGCGCCGCATTGATTCCTGCGGTCAGATCTCCGATCGAGGTGCCTGCACGTGTCGGCTCACCGCCCCGGGGACCCGTCAGACTCATCATGCCGCCCATAGCCTGTGCCAGCAGATCATAGCCCGGCCGCTGGCTGTAACGCCCATAGCTGCCGAAGCCGGAGATTTCCACATACACCAGACGGGGATTGACCTCCTTTAGAACGTCATATCCCAGTCCCAGCTTGTCCATGACACCCGGGCGGAAATTCTCCACCAGGACATCCGCCTTCTTCACCAGATCCTTCAGGACGGCCTTTCCCTCCTCGGTCTTCATGTTCAGGGTGATGCCTTCCTTATTGCGGTTGATGTTGGTGAAATACATCGACTCCTTGTTCTTATAGGGGCCGTACTGTCTGGAATCATCGCCGACGCCGGGCCGCTCCACCTTGATTACACGCGCGCCCATGTCTGCCAGAATCGAGGTGCAATACGGGGCCGCCAGTACACGCCCCATATCCAGCACCACGAGATTTTCCAATGCACCATGCCGTTCCATTGTCTTCTTTGTCCTCCTTATTGTTATATGCTTTACGTTTTTATCTTCTTCGTATCCGTTATCCGTTTGCCTGTTTTTGTACCTTCTGCCATGCAAAAACAGCCGCTCCCAGGGCACCTGCGTATTGAGACAGTGCATCCGTTGCAATGGACACGTTCAGCCCCTCCTCCAGAGCCTGCACGATGCCGCTGTTCTGGCTGACGCCGCCCGTCATGGCGACCGGCTCCTTTACACCGACCCGATGGGCCAGACCGATCACCTTGCTTGCCACCGAGCGATGGATGCCTCCCGCAATGTCACAGGCAGCTTCCCCGTTGGAAAGCTGCGAGATGACCTCGCTCTCTGCAAAAACAGTACAGGTGGAGCTGATCTGAACGATTTTGGTGGACGTTGCCGCCAGCTCGTCCATCTGACTGACATCCACGTTCAGAACCTTTGCCATCACATCCAGAAACCGACCGGTCCCCGCGGCGCATTTGTCGTTCATCTGAAACGTCGTCATAATGCCGTTCTCAACGCCGAGTACCTTAATGTCCTGTCCGCCGATGTCTATCACCGTGCGTACCCCGGGGAAGATAAAGCTCGCGCCCTTTGCGTGGCAGCTCAGCTCGCTCATATCCCAGTCCGCCAGGTTCACCGTGCGCCGGCCGTAGCCGGTTGATACGGTGGCCGCAATCTGCTCCGGCAGCAGCTTCGCCTCCTCCATTGCCTTTTTCACCGCTTCCTTCGGCCCGCTGGAGCCTGTGCCGCATGGGATCAGCGCCTTTCCCACGATGGAGATGCCGTCCTCCAGAATGACGCACTTGGAGGTTGTGGAGCCCACATCAATTCCCAATGTATAAATGCTCATTGCTTCCCCTTTATTCCATCCGGTTTTGCTTTGTTCTGCTTTATCTCATCCGGTTCATACTGTTCATCCGGCTTCATTCCGGCCGTTTTTTACTTCATCCAGCTTTTCTTGTTGTCCCAATCACGGATCATGCGGGGCAGCATCATCTGATCGAAGGGGCAGATGCTCTCCGGGTTCTGGTACGCCGCTTCCACAAAGGCACAGATGTATTTGCGAATGTCCGGAATCGCAACAATCTCATCCAGGAATCCATGCTGTGCACAATAGGCAGGCCGGGAATCATGATGGTATTTCTCAATGATGCCGTTCATCTCATCGATGATGGGCTGAATGTCGTGCCCTGCATCATGCTCCTTTACAAGACGCCTTGCATACATGGCGGCGGCAGCCGTCTCGCTGTTCATAACATAGATTTCGCTGGCGGCCGTGCCGATGCTGAAGGTGTTGGTATCGTTTGCCTGCGGTCCGCCCATGACATAGTGGGCAGCCCCCGAGCCCTTGCGAAGATCCACCATCATGTGAGGAATCCCTGCGCCCTGCGCATTCTGCACGGAGTAGATCAGGCCGGCTCCCAGTGCCAGCAGCTCCTCCTTTTCCGCATCCTCTCCCACATCAATTCCCGTGGTATCCTGGAACCAGATGACCGGTATGCGGTCGCGCGCACACATGGTAACGAACTCATTCATTTTCATCAGACCCTGCCGGTAAAGCTTTCCGCCGATGGCCACGCCGTTCTTGCGATACTCCGGGTAGTTCATGATGATTCCCTGGTTGTTTGCAATCACACCGGTCAGCAGTCCGTTGAAGCGTGCCAGTCCGCAGGTGATTTCCAGACCGTAATCCGCCTTGTATTCGCGATACTCGCTGTTGTCAAAAAGCCGTGCCAGAATATCCCTTGTGTCATAGATACGGCGCTGGTTCAGCGGAAGCAGCGTGTAGAGATCCTCCGCGTCATACTGCGGCTCCATCGGCGGTGCAACCTGGAAAAATCCCTCGTCATAGGCATTGCACGCACCCACGTACTTTTTCAGCGCATCCAGCACTCCCTCCTCGGTTCCGTATACCTCACGGAAGAGGCCCGTCGTGTTGTAGTGAATTTCCACATTGCCAAGCGGAGCCACCTTACCTGCCTTCTTGGTCGCCTCGATCAGCTCCATGGCTCCCTCGGTGTCCATGTGTCCCTTAGGCTTCATTCCTCCCACGATGCCCGCACCGCCGACCGCCATGTTGGCTTTCTCGTGCGCCACCTGCACCGTCGGTGTTACCGCGTGATATCCGCCGCCTGCCGGGTTCGTCCCGAAGATTCCGACGATGATGGGAATGCCTGCCTGGTTCAGCTTGGCGTGCCGATAGAAGGGCGTTCCGCCTCCGACCCGGGCTGCCATCACCCTCTCCTGCTCATCCAGCTTGATGCCGGAGCAGTTCAGCACATACACCACCGGAATCCGCAGCTTATATGCCATTTCCAGTGCCTGACAGAGCTTGTAGGCCTGACCGCCGACCCATACGCCTGCCATCTTCTTGTGATCGGAGACGATGACGATGCTCCAGCGATTCTGAATTTTGGCAAGCCCGGTCAGAATGGCCGTACTGCCGTCCTTGTTCTCGTACGGATTGTAGAGACTGTTCATGGGGCACCAGGTGCCCGGATCAATGAGCTGATTTAAGCGCTCCATCGGTGTCAGAAGTCCCCGCTGGTGCAGCTTTTCGTCCGGCGTTCCAGCGTTTGTGGACTGCTCAATCTTCGCCGCAATCTCGGTTTCGATCTCTTTTAGCTGGTCGGCGTTTTCTGCAGACGGAGCACTCAGGGTGCGTCCGATCTTGGGCATATTCTGGAAGTAGCGCGGCATCGGATAGCCAAAATTACTCATTCCTTCCCTCCTTCATTCGTATTGCAATTTTGTTGCCTGTAACGATCTTGAAAACATTGTAGGTCCCGTATTTGCATAGTAAAAATACAGGTAATTGATGTGAGATATAGAGTTTTCTTATGGTTTTTCAGAACAGCATCAGTGCCTTCATGATGTAAATCCAGCCAAACAGTGTCAGCAGCGAAATCACCGTGCTCAGCATAACCAGCTGTCCCGCCAGTTCACCGTCACACCCCATATTCTGCGCCATGGGATACGACGAGGTGGCAACGGGTGTCGCGTACATCATAACCAGCAGGAACAGCTCCAGGCCGTGAAGACCCAGAACGTACCCCAGCCCCAATGCCGCCGCAGGAACCACCAGCATCTTGAACGCAATGACACCTGCCAGGCATTTCGCATTTTTCCGAATCGCCGAAAAATGGAGCGTGGCGCCCAGGACAAACAGTGCCAGCGGCGACGTCATCTGCGAAAACGCAGAGATCACCTTCTCAGCCGAAGCCGGAATCTGCACCTTCAGCGCAAACAGCAAGAGTCCAAGCGCAGCCCCCTGCAGCAACGGATTTTTGCAGACATCCCGCAGCAGCTCTCGTGCGCTGCTGCGCTTTTCTCCTCCAAACCATT
>CAYXAN010000130.1:5334-5878 GCA_964461705.1 uncultured Sarcina sp.
CCGCCGTTATGTTGTAAATCGTAATGCAGACCGTTACGATCATCGCCGCCATCGGCGCGCTTTCCTCGCCAAACAGATGGACCGTCATCGGCAGACCGTAAAGCAGTACATTGCTGCGGTAAATGCCCTGGACGACAACACCCGCCCTTGCGCGATCAGCTACCACATGCGGAACCGCAATGCACAACAGCACGATGAGCAGCAGCAGACTGCCCACCACCGCCGCCAAGAGCTTCCGACTGGGAAATTCGCTGATGTCAGCACTGTAAATGTTGTAAAAGGTCAGACACGGAAAGAAGAGCCGGAAGGTCACCTGATTCAGCTTCTTGGCAAATGCCTCATCAAATACACCGCTTCGGCAGGACAGGTATCCGAAGGACAGATAGAGCAGGAACGGTATCACTGCATTCAGTGCAAGCAGAAAATTTTCCATCTCTCTTGAACCCTCTTAAAGGATGAGGGCGATCGATTGATATCCGTCGATCGCCCTCATATCAGAAATGCAGAGTCATCGGAAAGAAATGCCGCTTCGTTCTGCATTTAT
>CAYXAN010000131.1:0-5825 GCA_964461705.1 uncultured Sarcina sp.
GAGAAGAGAAGGTCGTAACCGTGGCAACCGGAGGCAGCTGGGACAGTCTGTGCCCGCTGGCATCGACCACAACGAATTCGGATACGGTTGTGAATACGATTTTTGAAAATCTGTTCGAGTCAGACGGAAAAGGCGGTGTCATCGGCAGACTGGCAGAGAGCTACGAGATGACAGACGACAACACGGCAATGGTCGTGCACCTTCGCCAGGATGCGGTGTGGCATGACGGAGAGCCGTTCGACGCGGATGATGTCATCTTCTCGGTGGGATTATATACGAATGGGGATTACACCTCGTCCAGAAGATTGTTCTTCCAGCAGGTGGAAGGATGCACATCGAGCGGTGTGGAGGAGTCTGCCGGCAGCGCACATGTGGAGAAGCTGGATGATTATACGGTAAAATTCTACTATCGTCAGCCGGTTTCTGCGGCCTCGGTTTTTGCCTCTCTGAATGTATCAACGTTCTTTATTTTCCCGGAGCATCTCCTGAAGGATGCGGATCCTGCAACGATCCTGGAAAATGATTTCTGGATGAATCCGATCGGAACCGGCCCGTTCAAGTATGAGAGCACGGTGCAGGGAGAGTCTCTGACGGTGACGGCATTTGATGATTATTATCTTGGCCGTCCGAACATCGATAAGCTTGTTATGAAGGTTATCCCTGCAACCAATCTTGTGACGGCAATGATGTCCGGCGAGGTTGACCTGATTTCGGGAGGAATTTCCGCAATCAATGATTCTGATTATGAGCTTGCCACGTCGGTAGAGGGCTATACCGTTGAGTCGCTGGAAAGCACATCCACGCAGCTTCTGATTTTAAATAACGAAACCTTCAGCTCAGCCAAAATCCGTAAGGCACTGGCGATGATGATGGACAAGGACGCCATGCTTCAGGCCGGGTGCAACGGCAACGGAACAGAATTGTATTCCATGTATGCAAGCCTGAGCAACTATTATGATCAGGATGTTGTAGATGAGTACGGATACAGCTACGATCCGGATGCGGCCTATCAGATGCTTGTGGAAGAGGGCTTTGATTTTGACCGTACCTATGTCGCATGCATTAATGATGTTCCCCTTCGTCAGGCGATTATGACGGTCATGCAGGCAACATGGGAAAAGTATGGCATGAAGCTTGAAATTCAGACACTGGATACCCAGACCTGTATTTCCACAATGAGAGATGGAAATTGCGATTTCTGGATTAACGGAAGCACCTCGGCGGACGTATCCGATCTTGCGACATCCTTCCTTGACTGGTGCAGCATCAATGAGGACGGCTCCTATGCTCCGTTTAATCTCGGCAAAATTTCAGACCCGACGCTTATGAATCTGGAAAATGAGCTGATCGGTGCGGTTGATGAGGACGAGATCAAGAACATCACCAGTGAAATTCAGGAATATATTCTGACAGAATATCCGTACATCTGGATCGTTTCTCCCTACATCAATATTGCGGTCAGTGATCGGCTGACAGGAGTTGATACAACGCAGATGGTTGTGAACACATTCAACTATTGTGATTGGGATATTCAATAAGCAGCGACGGTTCGGCAGACAGCAGCCGGATCTGATGATACCGATGTGATGACGGTCGGCCGCATTGTCCTTGCAGAAGAACTGCACGGATGCGGCCGATTTTTGGGAGGATTGCAAAATGGGAGATTTCGAACGAACATACCGCGGAAGAGCACAGAATTCCTGCCTGCAGGTGTATGATGTGAAAACAAAAAGTGTGTCGGTTCTGGCCAGATTTGAGCATGTCATCGAGGCTCCGATGTGGTCGAAGGACGGGTCGGCTGTTTTGTATAACTGTGAAGGGAAAATTTATCGGCTGGAGCTGGAAACCGGGGAAGTAAAACAGGTGGACACCGGTGCGGTTGTCTATTGCAACAATGACCACGTCCTTTCACAGGACGGAAGGTACATTGCTGTCAGCGGCAATACGGAGGACAGCATCGTCAGCAAGATCTATGTCGTGCCCTTTGCGGCGGGGAAGGAGACGGAGATTGTCAGCACTCCCTGGAGCTATCTTCACGGCTGGTCTCCGGATGGCAGCACATTGGCCTACTGTGCCGGCCGCATGTGCGGTGAAGAATTTGAATGGGACATTTATACCTGCGCGGCTGACGGAGGGAAAGAAACACGACTCACAAGTGCTCCCGGCTTGAATGACGGGGCGGAATTTTCCATGGACGGAAAGACCATCTGGTTTAATTCCGTCCGAACCGGACTCATGCAGGTGTGGAAAATGAATGCGGATGGCAGCGAACAGACCCAGATGACCTATGACGAGGATATGAATTCGTGGTTTCCGCACATTTCACCGGACAATACAAAGGTTGTTTATCTGGCCTACCACAAGGAGGATCTGAAGCCCGGAGATCATGTGCCGGATAAACAGGTGGAAATTCGCATGATGGACGCCAACGGAGGCAAGCCCGAGGTTTTGCTGAAGGTCTTTGGCGGACAGGGAACGATCAATGTGAACAGCTGGTCTCCGGATTCCGGGAAATTCGCCTTTGTAACGTATGAGGCATAGCTCGTGGACACCCGGGCAAAGAATGCCGCCCTGTCGCGCCTGACCGGCGTCTGTTCTGCGGCGATGTATGGGGACACGAGACCTGCTGAAAAACGGAGGACAAACCGCCCGAAAGCGAGGTACAATGACAGAGGATGAGAAATCATAAGGAGATGCATGCATGAGTGAAAACATCACAATTCATGATGTCGCTGCGGAAGCGGGGGTATCCATTGCCACGGTTTCTCGGGTGCTGAATAACATGGAAAGTGTGAAGGATTCCACAAGAGAACGTGTCTATGAAGCAATGCGCGTTGTCGGGTACCCGATCCCGGAGCCGAAGGCAGCTGAAACGAAGAAAAATCGAACCATTCTGATTATGGTGACGAACATAGGAAATCAGTTCACGGGGAAAGAAGTAGAAGGTATTTTTTCGGAGGCCTACAACAACGACTACGATTGTGTAATTTACCGGCAGAAGAATGAAAATTATACCTTTGAGGACATAAGGCGTGTCGCGGATGAGGTAAATGCCGGCGGAATTATCATGTCTTTGCCGAATGTGCCGGCAGATATCATGAATCAGCTGTCGGAGTGTTACCCTGTGGTGCAGTTTTCGGAATATGTGGAAGACTGCGCGGTTCCTTTTGTTTCCGTCAATGATTATGCCGTCGGCAAACAGGCGACAAAGTACCTGCTTCGGATGGGAAAGCGCCGAATTGCTCTTTTTAACGGTCCGAAACGCTTTAAATATGCAAGAGAGAGAGAAAGAGGCTATCTCGATGCCCTAAAGGAGGAAGGGATAGCCCCGAATCCGGAGCTGATCGTCAGCACGGTCGTATCACAGGGCGTGATACAGGCAACGGCATCGAAGCTGGTGAAATCCTCATTGGAGCCGGATGCCGTGGTCGCTGTTTCCGATGGATTTGCAGCTGCTGTGATTGCAGCCTGCCATTCCGTCGGCATGTGTGTTCCCAAAGATCTGGCGGTCATCAGCTGTGAAGACACAAATCTTGCCCAAATGCTGGTTCCGCCTTTGACAACGGTGTCACAGCCGATTTTTCATATCGGGAAGCAGGCGTGTCAGATGCTGCTGTCACTGATGGATGGAAATCAGCCGGAGCCGTCACAGGTGTTTCTGGAATCACAGCTTGTGGTACGTGAATCCAGCTGATGTGTCCGGTGATTTCGTTTTAGCCACAAGTCGTAATAAAGGAAAAAGAGCTGCCCGCAAAGCCTTTCTGCGGGTCAGCTCCTTTTTCGTCAGATACGGTTAGACTACAAAACATCCGTCTCTGAAAATGGGATATTCCTTTCCTGTCTTGTCGTATCCTGTAACGCTCATATCGGAAGTGCCGAACATGAAGTCGATGTGTACGGCGGAATAATTCAGATGAACAGGCTCCCATGTCGCAATATCTGCGGGATCAGCGGATTTTACACTCAGCGCAAACCCTTTGCCGAGAGCCAGATGGCAGGAGGCATTTTCGTCAAAAAGAGTGTTGTAAAACAGCTTGCCGCTTTGAGAAATGGGGGTGTCATCGGAAACGAGAGCAACCTCACCGAGGTACCGGGAGCCGTCCACGTGATCCAGAATATGCTGAAGAACCTCCGGATTTTTGTCAGCGTGAAACCGGACAACCTTTCCCTCCTGAAACGTAAAGCGCATTCCCTCAACAATGGTACCGCCAAGCTCCAGAGGACGGGAGGCGACTACGGTTCCGTTGACGCGATATTTGTCAGGACTGGTAGCGATTTCCTCAGTCGGAATGTTCCAGCAATAATCTTTTCTGGAGAACAGCCGGTCGCTGATGGCAAAAACTGCATTAGGATGCAGGCCCACCTCAAGATCCGTGCCGAGCGAATTCCGAAACAGCAGGCGGTCAAGATGGAAGGAATCAAGCTTCCAGGCGATCTTCCGCTCATCATTGATATGGTCAATCCAGCTTTGAACGGAATCCTCCCCCTTGCGGATTCGGCATATCTTAAAAAACAGATCCAGCATCTTCTGCATTGCCATGTCCTTCGGCAGCTCCGGATAGAGGGTTTTGGCCCACAGAGCATTGGGATAGCTGGCGATACACCATTTCGTACCATCCTGAGCGATGGAGGTGCGGATTACGTTTCGGAGAGTGTTTGAAAATTCCTGATAGGCATTCATTTTGTCGACAGGACAATCCTTATAGAGATAAGGATATGTGGACTTTATCAGGAGAGAGGAGGCCCCTTGCCGCAAGGCCTGGCGTCTGGCTTCGATCTGCCACGAGGGAACCTCCTTCAGCTGGTCGGCAGGCAGACTGCGGATCCGTTCCAGATCGACATAAGCATCTGTGTAGAGAACGATGACGTCATGAACCTTTCTTTCAAAGGCGATTTTTGTACACAGCCGAACCAGTTCAGCGGCATCGGCAGGTGCTTCAATGATCAGATCTTCATTGGCTGTCACATTGACACCGATTTCTATGAGGAGCCGGGCATATTTTTCCAGCAGCTCGTAATGGTCGGGAAGCAGCTCATCTCTGAACGGAATGCATGGGTCAGACTCGGAAATATGATCGCACATTGGAACCTCCTTTTGAATAGTATGAATCTGTGAATGCTTTGAGGAGCGCGGAGCGCGCAGCAAGCCGGGTATCCTGGGGCCCAAAAGCCTTTTGTCCCCAACATCATTATAGGAAACGGCGGAACCGCACACAAGAATTTTTACATATATTACTGTAAAAATATAATGATTTACTGAAAAAGATTGTAAACATGTCCTGTCGGAGATATAATCGAAATGGATAAAGTGCCTTGACAACGGCACGGAAACGATAGGGAAGCATTTATTTGTGAGGACAACGATGATGGGGTGCGAAGAGAAGGAATATTTTAAAAGCTTTACAGAACTGCTGAAGGAGGAGCTTGTTCCGGCATTGGGGTGTACGGAACCGATTGCCATTGCTTACGCGGCAGCCAAGGCGAAGGAGCTGCTTGGGAATGTGCCTGAAAAAATAAAGGTTCGCTGCAGCGGCAACATTATTAAAAATGTAAAAAGTGTCATTGTTCCGTCAACAGACGGAATGAAGGGAATTTCGGTCAGCGCCATCATCGGTGTCATCGGCGGAGATGCCTCGAAGGGTCTGGAGGTCTTAACCGGTGTGACCGAAGATCAGATTGCGGCGGCGAAGGCTCTGGAGGACAAGCAGATCTGCACGGTGGAGCTGCTGGAGAATGTCCCGAATCTGGACATCATTGTGGAGGCTTTTTACGGGGAAGACCGTTCCCTGGTTGAGCTTCGCAATGCGCACACCAACATATACCGC
>CAYXAN010000132.1:0-5749 GCA_964461705.1 uncultured Sarcina sp.
CCAGCGGCGGTCCGGGAATCTTGTCCAGATTATCAACAAGATACTGGAAGCCGGGTGCCATCTCCACGGCGGCGCCGAAGCCGACGATGGCGGAAACGTTCATGATGGCCTTCATGGTGGAAACACAGCCGTTGGAGCAGGTCTTTCCCAGATTCTGGAACTTCTTGAAATACAGAACCAGACATACAAGGCATCCCAGCGTCAGCGATACAAACGGCTCCACATCAAAGACGTTCATGGCTATCAGAAGTACGATGGAGGGAGAAAGTGCCTTAATAAACTGCAGGTTCGAGCAGTCTGCCTGCAGGATGGCATTGTTCAGCTGTCCGGCCTCCTGATCCATCAGGGCACCGGTCTGGATGAAGCCCTCGCCGAGCTTCTCGCTCTTTTTGAGCATAAAGAAGATGTAGGCAGCGCCGAAGATGATGCAGGACAGTGCCGACAGGATTCCGATCATCGGTGCCGACTTGGCATTGGTTCCCAGATAGTCAATCGGGATCAGGTTCTGCACAGCGGGAACGCCGGGAAGAATCGCCGTCCACATGGATCCGCCGTACACGGCGACCGCAATCACGAAGTGCCACGGAATGTCCAGCTTCTTAAAAAGGGAATAGCAGATGGGTGCGATGGTGAAGATGACAACGAAGCCGCTCACACCGCCGAAGGACAGGATCGCCGTGATCAGCGACAGTCCCATCATCACCCAGAACTTTGCATATTTGCCGCCGATTTTCTGCGATGCGTTTCCGATCTTGACGGCAATGTCCTGCGCCGCCCCGCAATCGCCCAGCATGGATCCCAGGATACAGGCCGGAAGGAACAGCAAAAAGTTCTTCGTTGCAAACCCGCCGAAATCCGATGCGTAAGCACCCTTCATATTCTCAATAATCGGCAGCCCGGAAAAAGCAAAAACAAGAACCGCGCAGAGAGGTCCGATAATCATAATCGGATAACCCTTCATCGATCCGTAAATCAGAATCACCAGCGCAATTAAAATGCCGATCAGGCTTAATGCTCCAGCACTCATTATGAACCCCCTTACTAAATAAGATGATGTTTGTGTCAAAAGGCTTTTGCCCTCTGGCACCCGGATTGCTGCGACACGTGCTCCAGCAAATCCAATAATGAATCGTTCCTATTGCTCGTTGCTTGACTTCAGGAGCGGAACTCGCTTCAAATACGATACTATTTAGATACCAAGTTACCTCCTTCGCGGCAATGCGCGGAATCCAACAAAAACCGCACACCAATCTGGAAACAAGCACCATTCATTCACTTTCTGAAGGAAACGTTGCAGCGAATTCCAAATGGCTCTCTTTGCCGTCGCCTCCCGTCGCCTGCATCATTCTGCAATGTTTCATTTCAAATTCTGCAATTTTCATTGATCCATGCATCGTTCCCTCCTTCGTTTGGCGCTCCTGCCGATTGTTCTTAATAGAATTCACTCGTATTCTTGAGGTGACTTCAGGACACCGCGACTCTCTTTTTTCGAAAGCTTCGCTGATGTCGGCACACAAGCACAGCATGCAGGTACATGCGCGAAGATGCACTAAGATGCACTAAGGAGGTATTTCATAATGAAAATCGGATTTATCGGACTCGGCATCATGGGAAAGCCCATGGTCAAGAATCTTCTGAAGAACGGCTACACGGATCTTCTGGTATATGACCGCAGCCAGGGGCCTGTCGACGAGGCCGTTGCCGCCGGCGCCAAAAGCGCTACCTATCAGGAGATCGGCGAGCAGTGTGATGTCGTGATCACCATGCTGCCCAACTCCCCCCATGTAAAGAGCGTTATGCTGGAGGATGCCAAGGTGGCAAGCTTCATGAAGGCCGGTTCAACCTTCATCGACTGCAGCTCCATCAATCCCGTTGCCTCCAAGGAAATCTATGCCGAGCTGGAGAAGAAGGGCATCGATATGCTGGATGCTCCGGTTTCCGGCGGTGAGCCCAAGGCCATTGACGGCACCCTCAGCTTCATGGTCGGCGGCAAGCAGGAGGTCTTCGACAAGTTTAAGCCCCTTCTGGAGACCATGGGTGCCTCCGTTGTCCGCTGCGGCGAGGTCGGTGCAGGCAACACCACGAAGCTTGCAAACCAGATCATTGTTGCCTGCAACATTCAGGCACTGGCCGAGGCACTGACACTGGCGCAGAAGGCAGGCGTTGATCCTGAGCTGGTCTTCCAGGCCATCAAGGGCGGCCTTGCCGGCTCCACCGTTATGAACGCAAAGGCTCCGATGATGATTGAAGGAAACGACAAGCCCGGCTTCAAGATCGATCTGCACATCAAGGATCTGAACAATGCTCTGGACTGCGCACATGCCGTCGGTGCCCCTGTTCCCATGACGGCCGCCGTACAGGAGCTTCTGCAGTGGCTTCACAACAACGGAAAGGGGCAGGCCGACCACAGCGCCATCGCGCAGTATTATGAGAAAATGGCAGACATCGAGATCGGCCGCTGAGGTCATTGCAATAAGTACAATTTGAGGTGGTGTTATGAATACAGATTTCATTAAGGGCGTCGTCGTACCGATTTTGACCTGCTGCGATGAAAATGAACGCATCGATGAGGCCCGTCAGAGGGCTCAGGTGGACTATGTCATCGAGGGCGGCGTCTCCGGCATCCTGGCCTTTGGCTCCAACGGCGAATTTTACATGCTGGAGGAGGACGAAATGGAGCGCGGCCTGAGGATCATGCTTGATCAGGCCGCCGGCCGGGTTCCGGTCTATTTTGGCATCGGCGCCATCAGCACCAGGAAATGCTGCCGTCTTGCGCAAATGGCCGTGACAAACGGCGCTGCTGCCGTCAGCGTGCTGCAGCCCATGTTCCTCAAGCCCACCCACGCGGAGCTGTACCGGCATTTTAAGACCATTGCGGAAAGCATTCCGCAGACTCCGATGCTGCTGTACAACAATCCCGGGCGGGTCGGCTACGGTCTCACCGCACAGCTGGTGGATGAGCTGGCACACACCGTTCCCAACATTGTCGGCATGAAGGATACCAGCGGAGACATCACCCTGACCTCTGAATTTATCCGCCGCACCCGCGATGTCGGCTTTAAGGTCTTCGGCGGCAAGGATACGCTCCTGTATGCCAGCCTTTGCCACGGAGCGGTAGGCGGTGTATGTACGGCAGGGAATTTCATGCCAGAGCTGATCACCGACATCTACAACAAATACGAGGCCGGTGACCTTGAAGGCAGTCTGGAGGCGCAGTTCAAGCTCAATCCCGTCCGCCTCTCCATGGATGCCGCCAGCTTCCCGGTTGCCGCCAAGGACATGGCAGCCCTTCGGGGACGTGATGTGGGAGTTCCCTATCTTCCCTCTCTTCCCACGCCGGAGGGGCCTGCTGCCCAGGGCTTCGTGCGAACCATGACCGAGGCAGGTCTCCTGTAGGCAAGGTCCTGTGTCATCGTGATCTGCCGGGGGGGCTGCTGCCTGTCCGCAGCCCCCCGGCAGAGGGTATCAAAGGAGGAGGAAATCATATGGCAATTCCTGTCATTACCAAAATGGAAGTTTTCCCGGTCGCCGGCCGCGACTGTATGGAGCTGAATCTGTCCGGCGCACATGCGCCTTATTTTACCCGCAATATTGTCATCCTCACGGATTCCGACGGAACAGAGGGTGTCGGCGAGGTTCCCGGCGGTGAAAAGATCACCAAGGCGCTGGAGGACGTGAAGGAGCTTGTCCTTGGCACCAGCATCGCAGATTACAAGCAGACGCTCAACAAGGTTCGTGCCTGGCTGAAGGCCAACATCAAGGACGATGTCCGCGGCCTGCAGACCTTTGATCTTCGCACCGGTGTTCACGTTGTGACTGCCATTGAAGCACCCCTTCTGGATCTTCTTGGCAAGTTCCTGGACGTTCCCGCAGCAGCCCTGATGGGTGACGGCATCCAGCGCGACCGCGTTCAGTTCCTGAGCTATCTCTTCTATGTCGGTGACCGCAGGAAAACCGATCTGGAATACATCGGCGAGGAGGATTCCGACTGTGAGTGGTATCGTCTTCGTCACGAGGAGGCGCTGACGCCGGAGGCCATTGTGGCCATGGCCAAGGCAACCCACGAGAAATACGGCTTCGTCGACTTTAAGCTCAAGGGCGGCGTTTTGTCTGCCAAGGAGGAGCTCAAGGCTGTGCAGGCCATCCATAAGGAATTCCCCGATGCCCGCGTGGATCTGGATCCCAACGGCTGCTGGAGTCTGGAGGAGGCATTGGAAATCGGGCCGCAGCTCAAGGAATGCCTTGCATACTGTGAGGACCCCTGCGGCGCCGAGAACGGCTTCTCCGGACGCGAAATCATGGCCGAGTTCCGTCAGGCCACCGGGATGCCGACCGCAACCAACATGATCAACACGGACTGGCGGCAGATGTATCATTGCCTGGCGCTGCGAAGCGTGGACATCCCCTTGGCCGATCCTCACTTCTGGACCATGAACGGCTCGGTTCGCGTAGGACAGATGTGCAATGATTTCGGTATGATGTGGGGCTGTCATTCCAACAACCACTTTGATGTATCCCTTGCCATGGTGGTGCAGTGCGCCGCTGCCATCCCCGGCAAAATGAACGGAATCGACACCCACTGGATCTGGCAGGAGGGGCTGGAGCGCCTGACCAAAGAGCCCATGCAGATCGTCGACGGCTGCATTGACCTTCCCAAAAAGGGCGGCCTTGGCATCGAAGTAGACCGCGGCCAGGTGGAAAAGGCACACCAGCTGTACATGGACAAGTGCTTCGGAAAGGGTGCCCGCAATGATGCCGTCGGCATGCAGTACCTGATCCCCGGCTGGACCTTTGACAACAAAAAGCCCTGCCTGGTTCGCTGATCCTGTCCGGCAATCCTCTGTCCGACGAGGCCATGAACCGCCATCCCGGGCAGCTTGTCTGTCTGCCGCAAAAAGGCCGGTATCCTGCGGGATACCGGCCTTTTTGCAAAATCAGCAATACTTCTGCGCAACAGAGTCGCTTTACAGCGGCGGCTTCGCAAATATACTGATAATAATTACTGTAAAAATCCCGGACAGCGGCTGTGCGGCTGCTGCTTGAGGGCTCAAAAAGAGGGAGAAACCACCATGAATTTGATGCGTCAGCATGCAGATCAGATCATCTCGTCCAGCATCCGCGCTGTCCTTCCGGATGAAGCGGTGTGCCGCGCACTGGAGGGCTATCATTCCGAGGGCCGTACGCTTTTGGTGGCCGCCGGGAAGGCGGCATGGCAGATGGCAAATGCCGCCGTTGCCTTCCTGGGGCAGGTGGACGGCGGTGTGGTTGTAACCAAATATGACCACGTAAAGGGGGAAATCCCCGGCGTTGTCTGCTATGAAGCCGGTCATCCGGTCCCGGATGACAACAGCTTCCTTGCCACCGGCAGGGCATTGGAGCTTGTCAGCGGCCTTACCTGCAAGGACACCGTCTTGTTCCTGCTGTCCGGCGGCGGCAGCGCACTTTTCGAAAAGCCCCTGATCCCCGGAGAAGAGCTGCAGGACATCACCGGTCAGCTCCTTGCCAGCGGTGCCGATATCGTCGAGATGAATACCATCCGCAAGCGTCTCTCCGCCGTAAAGGGCGGGCGCTTTGCCCTGGCCTGCGCACCGGCAAGGGTATTCAGCATCGTGCTCAGCGATATTCTGGGCGATCCTCTGGACATGATCGCCAGCGGTCCCGCCTGCCCGGACACCTCCACCTGCAAGGAGGCAAAGGCCATCGCCGCCAAGTATCATCTGGCACTGTCGGAGACGGCAAGACAGCTTCT
>CAYXAN010000133.1:0-5696 GCA_964461705.1 uncultured Sarcina sp.
TCATCCCAAGATAATTGCCGGACTTCCCGTACAATCCACTTCCGGACATACCGTTCTCACCGCCGATATCGGCAAGAATCAGATCCTTTCCGACTCCGTCCACGGCACAGTCAACCGCCGTGATCGTTCCGGACACCAGACTGCCTTCTGCGACATCCTTTTTCAGGGCATAGGCGGAATCCCCCGCCTGAACCCTTTCCAGCAGGTCTCTGGAATAATAGCCGTCCAGCTCTTCCTCCCAAAGGCACTGCACAAAGGCCACATCGGCCGCCTGTGTCCCTGCCTTGTCTTCCGAGGTATCCTCGGCGGCCACCACGATTCCCTCGATTACCGTGCCGTCCGGCATGGTAACCGTCACTGTTTCCGCATCCTCCACCACATGTGCGGCCGTGGCGATGGTCAAGGTGTACTTCTCATCCTTTGTGGACTGCTTCCTTCCGTCCAGAACGGTTCCGCCGCCGGTCACCGTCTGACCGGACTGCGTTGACTGTATGGTGACTTCATATTTGGCAAGCGCGTCATGAAGCGCATCCGGCTCCAGGGTATACATCCTATCGAGAGTGCCGGTTTTAAGAAGAATGACCCGGACAAGAAACATCCCGGCCACAACGGCAAGGACAACCGCCGTGAAAAGCTTTTTGTTTCCAATCTTATGGTTGTAAATATTCATGTCAACACCCAAAAGCTGCACTCCGACAAAGCTTCGCATGCCAAAAAACAACCTCCAAGGCATGCGAAGACAACATCGGCTGCAGACACAGTTACCATTTGTTTTTATAAAAAGGAGCAGAGCGATAAGCCGGGTTCTGTCGTTGGACGATCATCTTTCTAGGACTGCCGTTGCCGACAGCCTCAAGCGACGCACCCGGAAACGGATCGGGCCGATCCATGGTTTCCGTTTCGGTCTTGCTTCGGATAGGGTTTACACAGCTCCCCGCATTACTGCGCGGACGGTAGTCTCTTACACTGCCTTTTCACCCTTACCGTCCCCGTTCGGAGACGGCGGTAATTTTCTGTTGCACTTTCCCGGGAGTTGCCTCCGCCGGCCGTTAACCGGTATCCTGCCCTGTGAAGCCCGGACTTTCCTCACCCCCGCAGCTGCCTGCGGGGCCGCGATCGCCTGCTCTGCTCACAGCTACTAAACTTATCACACCTCCATGAAGATTTCCAATGAATCTTCTCTAAACTTGACATAACGGTTCAGCACCTGCCGATTTCGAAATGGGTGCGGAACCGTTACAGCCTGACAATGAATCTCTAGCCTTGCCTTCCCTAGGTCTGAAAGCAGCTGCCGCCGATAAATTCCCGACAGATGGAATTGGCGGGAAGCGCTGCCGTATCCACTCCTACAAAATACTCCAGAAATTTCAAAAGCCGCTTTGCCTCATAGTATTCCGCCGACTCCGATGAAACCGAGAACAGCAGCGGCTCCGCAAACTGCTTCAGCACCGCCTGCTCATAAATCAGTACGGAATTGAACACGGCATCCACGTTCTCCTGATAAGGGAAAATGTACTTCTCCTCCCCCTCCTGCACCTTTCTCCACAGCGCGATGGTTTCCTCGGCGCAAACGCCGCGGAACCGCGCATCCCGCACCAGGCGCCGCAGAAGCCTTGTGTCCGAAGAGGAAATGCGGTTGTGCTCGTCAATGTTCAGTGACGTCATGGCAGAGGTGTATATTTTGAATTTGTTCTTCTCCGGGATATTTTTCGTCGTCTCCGGATTCAGTCCATGGATTCCTTCAATGATCAGGATGTCTTCCGGCCCGATGCACACAGGGGCATCCTTGTAGCGGCGCTTCCCTGTTTTGAAGTCATAGGTGGGAAGCTCCACTGCCTCACCGTCCAGAAGATCCACCATATTGTCGTTGAACAGCTCCAGATCCAGCGCTCCCAGACACTCATAGTCGTACTCGCCGTTCTCGTCCGTCGGCGTCTGCTCTCTGTTTACAAACCAGTTGTCCATCGACAAAATCTGCGGGCGCAGGCCAAAGGAGCGAAGCTGGATCGCAAGACGATGCGCAAAGGTGGTTTTGCCGGAGGACGACGGTCCTGCCACCAGCACAACCTTGACATCCTCCCTGTCTGCGATGCTCTCCGCAATCTCACCGATGCGGCGCTCCTGCAGTGCCTCCTGTACCAGAATCATATCCGAGAAATTGCCGCTGCAGATCTGATCATTGAGCTCTCCGATGGTGGAGATTTCCACCAGCTCGCCCCATTCCGTTGACAGCATCAGCTGCTCGTAAAGATTCTCCTTTTCCTGGAACGGAGCAAGGGCTCCTGGATTTTCACGGCTCGGCAGGTTAAGAAGCAGGCCCTCACGATACGGAAGCACCTCAAAGGTCTGTACATAGCCGGTGGACGGGAGCATATAGCCGTAAAAATAATCATAATAGCCCTCGAGCGAATACACATTCACCGTAGAGCTTCGGCGAAAGCGGAACAGCTCCACCTTGTCCTGCATATGCTGCCTGCGAAACAGCGCCATGGCATCATCGATGGGGTAGGTCTTCTTGGTGATCGGCGCGTTGCGGTCTCTGATGCTCTCCATGTACGACTGAATCCTGTCTGCTGCGCTCTGATTCACACGAATGAATCCGTCTTCGGTTTCCTCAAAGCCCATCTCTGTCATCTGCTCGGATACCGTTCCGTGAAGGGTGCAGAAAAAGGCGTTTCCGAGAGCAAACTCCGTCCGAATCTGCAGCCCGCCCTCCTCGCTTAGGGCTCCTGTCAGATCCGCAACCGCCTTCACCAGCATCAGCGTTGCCGTCCTCGTATAAGCCAGATAACCGGCATGATCCTTCGTCGTAATCAGGGAGACAACGCCGTCCCGATCCAGCCTCTTGTTCAGCTCCCGCATCTTGCGGTTGCAGTACACCAGAGCAATGCCGTTCCCGTATTTGGGCTGAAACTCCTCTACAATCTTCTCGAAGGTCGTCCCCTTTTCATAATGTCGCTGCAGGCCGTCTACATAAATAGTGGGCATGTCGGTTCCTCCTTGGTGATGATTGCCTCTGTCGGATTCACAGGCTGTTCCTGATGGATACGCTGATCCAGACGCTTCGGGAATTTTCAGTGATTTTCGTGAATTTCCGCGGATCTTCGGGGATTATACGGTAAAAAAGGGCTCAGCCGTCGGTGCGCAGATCACCTCCAGCTGCGGAAGCTCCCGGTTCAGAAAGCTGCGCATATAGGGAATGAATATCTTTTCTATTCCGTAATGTCCGGCGTCAATGACGGCAATTCCCTTTTCCACTGCATCCAGTCCCACATGGTGCGTAATGTCTCCGGTAATCATGACATCCGCGCCCTTTTTCAAGGCAAGATCAATGTCGTCCTTCCCGGATCCGGGCAAAACAGCCGTCACAACCACCGGTGCCTCCGGGTCGCCGTAGATTCTCACCTCCGGAATGTCAAAGGCATCCTTCACATATTGCCCGCATTCCCGCAGGGTCATGTGCTCCGGCAGCTCGCCGATCCGTCCCAGTCCCTCACGGGAAATGGAATCCTCAAAGGTGACCTCCAGAACATCCGGATGCAGAAGGTGCAGACGCTCCGCCGCATCCGCGGCCATCCCCATTACATCAAAATTGGTATGCATGGCGTACAGCGCCATGTCACAGGACAGAAGACGGACAAGACGCTTCCCGATATAATCCTGATCCGTCACATGCTTTATGCCCGCAAATAAAAGGGGATGGTGCGTCAGGATCAGATCCGCATGCCGTCTTACGGCATCCTCGATCACGTCGCTGGTGGCGTCCACCGCCAGATAGACGGCCGTTACCTCCTTATCGCCGCGTCCTGCCTGCAGCCCCGGATTGTCCCAGCTCATGGCAAAGGAGGACGGACAAAACTCCTCCAGAAGCGTCACAATTTCCGACAAGATCATCCCGTTCACCTCCTCACGCATCCCGCAATATCCTGTATCAAGCCGTGTCACCCCGCATCAAGCCGCGCCACTCCGCATCATCCTGCATCAAGCCGCGTCACTCCGCATCACCCCGCATCAAGCCGCGTCATCCGGCGTCATCCGGCGTCATCCGGCATGGACACCGGCCTGCAGCCCTGACAGCTCATGCACTGCCAGCAATACCTGGAGCGTACCAACCTCTCCGCTCAGCTGATTCATGCGAGCCGCCGCATTCTCACCGGAGGGTGAATCCGCAAGCTTTTTCATCAGCTGCAGCTTACTGCGAAGCGTTTCCTTCACAAACCGGTCAAAGCAAGGGCTGGCTGACGGGTCCCTTCCGGACAGATATTCCTCCAGAATGCAGGGACCCCAGCATTCCTCCGCCATTTTGCGGAAGGCCGTATCCTCCAGAATCCGGCACAGGGATTCCCGGCTCACCATCGCCTTCTGCAGAACCTCCTCCGGAAACGCCCGTATCTGACCTGCGATTCTGTCCCAATCCGGATGTCGCCCGGCCTGTATGGCTTCTCCCTGCTCCCTGCAGGGACACAGCACCCGCATGACGGTGTAATACTTCCCTTCCTCCTGAAAAAAGCGCTCCTGTGCAATCCGGCACTCATTGGCAAACAGCCACTCCCGCACCAGATTCACTTCGCGATGAGGAGACAGAATCATCTCCTGAAAGGACAGCGCCTTCTCCGGCTCCTTTTCCAGGATGGACCTCATCAGGATGCCGCCCATGCCTGCGCAGATCAGCACCTGTGCCTCTCCCGGGACGTACTGCGCCAGTCCGTCGGACTTTCTCAGTTCACATCCCTGCCGCCCGTCGCCCAAAAGCTCCGTCAGCTCCAGATTGCTTCTGGCGGTCGCAAGAGGTCCCTCTGCCACATCCATCGCCAGAGCATGCGTCACTTTCCCCTCCTGCAGAAGCCGAATGTCCACATAGGCATGATCGCAGCCCACATCGCAAATCCGTACTCCGGCAGGCACAAGGTCACATATGTTCTGTAATCGTTGAGACAATTTGATCATCTTGTATTTCTGTAAGACACCCTTAATCCAGATAATCCTTCAGCTTCCGGGAACGGGACGGATGGCGGAGCTTGCGCAGCGCCTTCGCCTCGATCTGACGAATCCGCTCCCGCGTAACGTTGAACTCCCGTCCAACCTCCTCCAATGTCCGTGCCCTTCCGTCATCCAGGCCAAAGCGCAGCCGCAGAACCTTCTGCTCGCGCTCCGTCAGGGTTCCCAAAACCTCCTGCAGCTGCTCCTTCAGCAGGGTATAAGCGGCAGCCTCTGCCGGAACCGGTACGTTGTCGTCCTGAATAAAGTCTCCCAGATGGGAATCCTCCTCCTCTCCGATCGGAGTTTCCAGCGAAACCGGCTCCTGTGAAATCTTGATGATCTCACGAACCCTCTCCACCGGAATGCTCATGCGCGCAGCAATCTCCTCCGGCGTAGGCTCGCGTCCCAGCTCCTGCAGCAGCTGACGGGAGATGCGAACTAGCTTATTGATGGTTTCCACCATATGCACCGGGATACGAATGGTTCTTGCCTGATCGGCAATAGCTCTGGTAATTGCCTGACGAATCCACCATGTGGCATAGGTTGAAAACTTAAAGCCCTTTCGAAAATCGAATTTCTCCACAGCCTTGATCAGTCCAAGATTTCCTTCCTGAATCAGATCCAGAAACAACATCCCGCGTCCCACATAGCGCTTGGCGATGGAAACCACCAGCCGAAGGTTTGCCTCCGCCAGCTTTTTGCGGGCCTCCTCGCCG
>CAYXAN010000134.1:0-5665 GCA_964461705.1 uncultured Sarcina sp.
TGATTGTCGGTGAATCCGGAAAAGCGGAGGACATTGAAATCAATGTCTGCAAGACCAAGCATCTGACCAACACCCGTACCTCCTCCAGCGACGAGGCTCTGCGGCTCGTTCCGCCCAAGATCATGAGTCTGGAACAGGCCATTGAGTATGTCGATACCGATGAGCTGCTGGAGGTCACGCCGACGCACCTTCGTCTTCGCAAAAAGATTCTGGATCCCCGGCTTCGTAAACGCGCCGGATTTTCCAAATAACCGTCCTTTGTATAATAGGCGGCCACGTGAGAAAAAGCCGACGTCCTGCGGAATCCGCAGGGCGTCGGCTTTTTCGGCTCTTTGTTTCGCAATCCGGCATAAGGACCGCCTTCATCCGTGTTTTCTTAAACAGAAAGATGCAGCAGATGTGTTGCAATCTGGAAATACGTCAGCAATGACACAGCGTCTACGATGGTCGTGATCAGCGGCGAAGCCATAACGGCCGGATCCAGATGAATCCTGGCAGCGACAAGCGGCAGGCAGCACCCTATGATTTTCGAAAAAATAACCACTACCACCAGTGTCAGACACACCACCAGAGCGACCGTAAACCCGATACGATCCAACAGCAGCAGCTTTGCAAAGTTAGCAGCCGACAGGGTCACGCCGCACAAAAAGGCGACTCTCAGTTCCTTCCAGAGTGCCTTCGGAAGATCTGCAAACCTGATTTCATCCAGAGACAGTCCGCGAATAATGGAAACAGATGCCTGAGATCCGGCATTTCCGCCCGTATCCATCAGCATCGGAATGTAGGCGGTCAATACTACATACGCCGACAATGCATTCTCATAGTTTGTAATAATCGCTCCGGTAAAAGTAGCGGATACCATCAGGATCAGCAGCCAGGGCATGCGATTCTTATAGGTTTCCAGAATTCCGGTCTTAAAATAGGATTTATCCGAAGGAACGATGGCGGCCATCTTCTCAATGTCCTCTGTTGCCTCTTCCTCCATGATGTCCATAACGTCATCAATCGTTATGATTCCCACCAGGCGATTTTCATTGTCCACCACCGGCATGGCCGTGAAATCATACCGCTGGAAAACATCCGCCACCTCCTCCTGATCCAGAAGAGTGCCGATGGAGATCACATTGTCGTTCATAATATCGCCGATAATTTCTTCCGGCTTGTGGATCAGCAAATAACGCAGGGCCACCGTGCCCACCAGAATCCGTTCTTTATTCAGGACATAGCAAATGTTGACCGTCTCAGAGTCCAGACCGATATCCCGAATGCGCTCAATGGCATCTGCCACGGTCATATCCTCCTTGAGGTCCACATACTCCACCGTCATGACAGAGCCGGCGGAATCCTCCGGATAGCGCAGCAGATGATTGATATCTTCCCTTGTATCCGGACGGGCGTTGGCCAGAATCTTCTTTACGACGTTCGCCGGCATCTCCTCCAGAAAATCCGTCGCGTCATCCGCCATCAGATTGTCAATAATACTGGATGCTTCCTTATCCGAAAGGGATTGTATGATATATTGCTGATCGTCAATTTCCAGATCAGCAAAGACATCCGCCGCCAGATCCTTCGGCAGAATGCGGAATATTTTGAGTGAATCTTCATCTTCCAGATCGTCCATAACTGCAGCAATATCCGCCGCCTGCATCTGTGCCGCCGCCTGACGAAGCTTTGTATATTGTTTGGACGCCAAAAGACTGATCAGAACCTCTTCATTCTGACGCTCCTCATCTTCTCTGAATTCCATGACAAGAATCCTCCTTCATATGTGGTTTTCATGCAACTTCGTCCAGGGGCCGGACTATCGGATGTTCCTCGTTCCATCAAAACCACCTCCCTTCCTGTCATCGATTCATGTTCTTGGGATTGCAGGAGCGCGCAGTGCGCAGCAACCCGGATATCACGGGGTCGAAACGCCTTTTGCCCCCGTCATCATGATGTGTTATATGATAAGTTATATGTGCTGCTTGGTCGAACAGTAATCAGTTTAGCCCCCCGCTGTATCAATGTCAAAGCCATAAAACCCTTTTTCCACAGAATTTACCTGAATCTTATTTCCGCTTAACTCACGCAGCCCGCAGCGGATTCCTTCCGCGCTTTTGGCAGGGACCACAATGCTCTGCCTCACTTTATCCGTATATTGAATGTCCCGACTTGGAATCCCCTCCCTCTCCAGATAATACCGAACCGCATCCAGGAAGGAGTATTCCATCACCAGCTCCAGCACCTCTCCTTCCCGCATGCAAACGGTCCCGGCCGCTGCAAGTGCGGCCTTTGCCGCATTCGTATAGGCTCTGACAAGGCCTCCGGTCCCCAGTAAGGTTCCGCCAAAATACCGCGTCACAACGATCAGGACTCCTGTACATTCCGCTCCCTCAATCACGCTCAGGATCGGCAGGCCTGCCGTCCCCTGCGGCTCTCCGTCATCCGATGCCTTTTTTCGATCTCGTCTCTCCCCTAACACATAGGCACTGCAATGATGTCTGGCATCAAAATACTGCTTTCGAATTCTTGACAGCTGCTCTGCCGCCTCCTCCTCAGAGGAAACCGGAATGGCTTCTCCTAAAAAACGGGACTTTTTTTCTTCGTACTCGCCTTTCCCGATTTTACGTATCGTACAGTAAGACATGTGTGTTCTCCCTGCCCATGCTGACGGATCCCGCCGCTGTCCGGCCACATCTCGAATTTACAGCGCAAATTCGAGATGCTGCTCCTCAAACTGCCATACCTGCCTGCGCAGGCACAGCCACAACTAAGGAAACGCTGATTAAATCAGCGTTTCCTTAGCAACCTCCGGTGGATCGCACGGATTTGCAAGGGAAAATGCTGCTTCGCAGCGCAAATCCGGCGAGGGAAACGCTTTAATCAGCGTTTCCCTAAAAATCAGCTTTCCTGCACCTTCGGCGTCATTCTGCAGACGCAGCACTTTGCTGTGCCTGCGTCAGAGCCTGCTGCGCCGCCGTCACCTGCTGCTGCGCGAAGGTGTAATTGGTGGATGCTGTTGTCACTGCCTGCTGCGCCGCCGCAATGGCATCGGCATCACCGCTTTGCTGCGCCGCCACAAGGGTATCCTGCGCTGTCTGCAAATTTGAAGCCGCTGCCTGCAGCGTTGCATTCGCCGCATCCAGGGTTGCCTGCGCATCACTGGTTGCCGCCTTTGCCGCTGCTTCTGCCGCCGCCTGATTCATTTCCTGCTGCTGCGCTGCAATCAGCTCCGTAATATTGCTCTGAGCCATGTATTCTGCTGTATGGATACACTGCAGTCCTGATTCCGTGTAGGTTGCCACACCTGTTGTCTTAAACGGGCAGGCATCCGCTGCCGGAAGCCCCGAATACGCGCAGATGGTTCCCTGATAATGTACATCACACTTCTCCGTGGGAACATTATCCTCGTCAAAATATTCTGTCGTCAGGGATCCGTCGCACAATCCGGATACCGGAAGCTTTCCGGAAAGGCGGCACACGGTCATCTGCACAATGCCGTTCGGTTTTTCAAAATCCGATGAAGGAAGCTCCTCATGAACCTTCTCCATCACTCCGCGCCAGATTGTTTTGGCGATTCCGGATTCCGAACCGACCAGATCTGTATTCTCATCATAGCCGGCCCAGGTCGTACAGCAGTAGTAATTGGTGTAGCCCGCAAACCATACGTCATTTTCATCTGAGGTAGTTCCGGTTTTGCCGGCAATCGGAGTGGTTCCGAAGTTAACCTTCGTACCGGTCCCCTTGGTAACGACATCCTCCATGGCACTGGTCAGAAGCCAGGCCGTTGTCTCCTTTACGACCTGCCGTTTCTGGCGAATCTCCTCTGCGTCCAGAATGACATTTCCGTCATGATCCGTCGCCTTTGTGTACATTTTGGGTTCAATATATAAGCCTCCGTTCGCAATGGCCGCATAGGCTGCATTCAATTCCATGTTTTTCACTCCGTCCGTGATGCCGCCGAGAGCCAGCGTGGGCTGCACGTCCGTGTAGACCTTTCCGTTTCGTACCTCGTCCTTTACAAGCGTCGTAAAGCCGAAGTCCAGAAGGTACTGATACCCCAGCTCGGGCGTGATATCCACCAGGGTTTTCACGGTCACGATATTCATGGAATTCTGAATGCCGAGGCGAAGCGAGGACAGTCCGCGATAGGATTCTCCGTACCAGTTGCGCACCGGCGTCCCGTCCGCATACGAATACGGCGCATCATTCTCAGTGGATGCCAAGGTCATCCCTCCGGCATCCAACGCCGGTGCGTAGGTAGACACCACCTTAAACGTAGACCCCGGCTGCCTCAACGTATCCGTCGCGCGGTTTAGCGTACGGTTTGCCGTTTTCTCTCCGCGGCCTCCTGCAATCGCCAGAACATTCCCGGTGTGCTGATCCTCCAGCGTCAGGGAAATCTGCGGCTGCGCGGTGATGCTCTCATTTTCTCCCAGTACGGTGTCCCCTTCCCCCATTACAGCAGCCTTGTACTCCTCCTCCTTGGCTCTTGCATCCTCCTTGGTGTTGAAAATCATGGTGAAATACGGGTTGGACTGCTTAAAATAGCTTTCCATCATCTCCGTACTGTAGTTGGTAACTGTCCCATCGGCCGCCTGAACCGTCAGTCTGTAGTTCAGATACCAACGGGTACCGTTCGGATAATTGCTCTCATCATTGACCACCTCGTCCACAATCGCCTGAATTTCGGGATCCTGGGTGGAATAGATGTTGAGACCTCCGCTGTAGAGCAGGGTGTAGGCCTGGGTCTCTGTATATCCCTGATCCATCAGGTCATCCAGAACCTCCTCCGTCAATGCATCCACAAAATAGGAATTGACCGCATTGTCATCCGTATTGTTGTCCACCACCTGAATGCGTGAGTAAACATCGTCTGCCGCTGCCTCATCATATTCCTCCTGCGTAATCCATCCCTGCTCAAGCATATTGCCCAGAACCTTCTTGCGTCGTTCTGCATTGTGCTCCGGATATGTAATGGGATCGTAGTAGCTCGGATTCTGCGTGATGCCCGCAATGACAGCGCATTCTGACAGATTCAGCTTGCTGACGGACTTGCCGAAATAGCGCCGCGAGGCAGCCTCCACCCCCAGTGTATTGTGTCCCAGATTGATGGTATTCATGTAATTCAGGAGAATATCATCCTTGCTCATGGTCTTTTCCAGTTCAATCGCAAGATACCACTCCTGGAACTTCCTGCGCACCGAATCCGAAAAGGACTCATCCGTCCATCCGGTGAAAACATTATTCTTCAGAAGCTGCTGTGTAATGGTACTGGCCCCTTCCGAAAAATCACCGCTGGTGACGCCAATAACGGCTGCGCGGAGGATTCCCTGGATATCGATTCCGGGATGCTGATAGAATCGTTCGTCCTCAATGGCGACAAACGCATGCTGCAAATCCTCCGGCACCATGTCCAGCGTCACGGGAATACGGTTGGAATCTGTCGAAACCAGCTTTGCCGTCTGATTTCCCTCGCAGTCATAGACAAACGTTGAATATCCCGTCGGCGTCACATCAATATTGCTGATATCCGGAGCCGAATCTATGATGCCGTTGAAGGCGCCAAGCCCTACACAGCCAACCACGCTGATCGCTCCCACCACGATCAGAAACAACAGCAGCTCCAGAATCAGACCTGCCTTATTTGCTCTTTTTACTGCCTTTGAATCAAGGCTTCTGG
>CAYXAN010000135.1:0-5660 GCA_964461705.1 uncultured Sarcina sp.
ATCCGCATCCGCGGTGCGCGGGAGCACAACCTGAAGGACGTGGATCTGACCATTCCGCGAAATGAGCTGGTGGTGCTGACCGGACTTTCCGGGTCCGGCAAATCCAGCCTTGCCTTCGACACCATTTACGCAGAGGGACAGCGGCGATACATGGAATCCCTCTCCTCCTATGCAAGGCAGTTTCTGGGCCAGATGGAGAAGCCGGATGTGGATCAGATCGACGGCATGTCCCCGGCCATTTCCATCGATCAGAAGTCAACCAATCGAAATCCGCGCTCCACAGTGGGAACGGTGACGGAAATCTATGATTATTTTCGCCTGCTCTATGCACGGATCGGGATTCCTCACTGCCCGAACTGCGGGAGGGTTATCGCCAGGCAGACCGTGGATCAGATGGTGGATCAGGTGAAGACGCTCCCGGAGGGGACGAAAATCCTGGTGCTCTCGCCTGTGGTGCGGGGCAAGAAGGGCCGTCACGAGAAGGTCATCGAGAGAGCGAGAAGGGCAGGCTATGTCCGCATCCGCGTCGATGGGAATCAGTACGATCTCTCCGATGAAGAGATCTCACTGGATAAAAATATCAAGCACAGCATCGAGGTGGTGATCGATCGTCTGGTGGTGCGGGAAGGTATGGAGCGGAGGCTGACCGACTCTTTGGAGAACGCCCTGAATCTGGCAGAGGGACTTGCACAGATTCAGGTGGTGGAGGGAGAGCTGCTGCAGTTTTCGCAGAATTTCGCCTGCCCGGACTGCGGCATCAGCATATCGGAGATTGAACCCAGAAGCTTTTCCTTCAACAATCCCTTCGGTGCTTGTCCGGACTGTGCCGGAATCGGCTATAAAATGGAGTTTGATCCCGAGCTGATGATTCCGGATCCCGGCAAGTCCATCGAGGAGGGAGCCATTGCAGTGCCGGGATGGGCCAGCTGCATGAAGGAGGGAAGCTGGACAAACGCAACCCTGCTGGGACTTGCAAATGCGTTTCATTTCCATCTGGAAACCCCCTGGAGGGAGCTGCCGGAAAAGGTCAGGGAGGTTATGCTCTACGGCTCACCGAAGGAGTTTGAGATTCATTACAAGAGTCAGACCAGCGTCAGCAAGGTGGCCTATCGGATCACCTTTGAGGGCCTGCTGGAGAATACCCGCCGGCGGTACCGGGAGGCCGGAGACCGCATGCGTCAGGAATACGAGCAGTACATGCGGGTCAGCCCCTGCAAGCTCTGCGGCGGCAAGAGACTCAAAAGGGAGGCGCTTGCCGTGACCGTGGGGGAGCGGAATATCTATGATGTCACCTGCCTGTCCGTGAAGGACCTTCTGACCTTTGTGCAGGGGCTGCAGCTTTCCGCACAGCAGCAGCTCATCGGCGAGCAGATCCTCAAGGAGATCCGCAGCCGGGTCAGCTTTCTTAGTAATGTGGGGCTGGACTACCTGTCCTTGTCCCGGGCTACGGCGACGCTCTCCGGCGGTGAGGCGCAGCGCATCCGTCTGGCAACGCAGATCGGCTCCGGACTGGTGGGGGTCTGCTACATTCTGGATGAGCCGTCCATCGGCCTGCATCAGCGGGACAACGACAAGCTTCTGCGGACCCTGAAGAGTCTGCGGGATTTGTGGAACACGGTCATTGTGGTGGAGCACGACGAGGACACCATGCGGGCGGCGGATTACATCGTGGATGTGGGGCCGGGAGCGGGCTCCCACGGCGGTGAGATCGTGGCCTGCGGAACCGCCGAGGAAAACATGGAGAACCCGGCCTCCGTCACCGGTCAGTATCTGTCTGGGAAGCGGTTCATCCCGGTTCCGGAAACGCGAAGAAAGCCCACAGGCTGGCTGCGCATCAAGGGCGCCGCCATGAACAATCTGAAGAACATCGACGTGGACATTCCGCTGGGGGTTCTGTGTCTTGTCACCGGCGTCTCAGGATCCGGCAAGAGCTCTCTTGTCAACGAAATCCTGTACAACCGGCTGGCAAGGGATCTGAATCACGCTCAGACCATCCCGGGGCCTCATAAGGGGCTGGAGGGTGAGGAGCAGCTGGACAAGGTGATCAACATCGACCAGTCCCCGATCGGCCGCACACCAAGATCCAATCCGGCCACCTATACGGGGGTCTTCGATATCATCCGTGAGCTGTTCGCAGGAACCTCGGACGCCAAGGCCAGGGGATATACCAAGGGACGGTTTTCCTTCAATGTAAAGGGCGGGCGGTGTGAGGCCTGCTCGGGAGACGGTATCCTGAAGATTGAAATGCACTTCCTGCCGGATGTCTATGTGCCCTGCGAGGTGTGCGGCGGCAAGCGATACAACCGGGAAACGCTGGAGGTGCGCTACAAGGGAAAGACCATCTACGATGTTCTGAATATGACCGTGGAGGAGGCTGTGCGCTTTTTCGAGAACGTGCCCTCTGTGCGCGACAGGATTCAGACGCTGTACGATGTGGGACTGGGGTATGTGAAGCTGGGGCAGCCCAGCACCGAGCTTTCCGGCGGCGAGGCCCAGCGCATCAAGCTGGCGGCGGAGCTGTCCCGCAGATCCACAGGGAAGACCATTTACATCCTGGATGAGCCGACCACGGGACTCCACTTCGAGGATGTCCGCAAGCTGACGCAGATCCTGCAGAAGCTGGTTGAGGGCGGCAACAGCGTTGTGGTCATCGAGCACAATCTTGACGTCATCAAGACCGCAGACTATATCATCGATATGGGGCCGGAGGGCGGTGACGGCGGCGGCACGGTGGTGGCATCGGGCACCCCGGAGGAGCTGGCAAAAGCGCACTGGTCCTATACGGGATACTATGTGCATAAGGCGCTGGAGCGAGCCGGAGACCGTGATGGAACGCAGAACTGACCCACTATATTTCGACAGATTCGGTTTAAGCGCCGGTCGGTGACGGTCCTGTCGCCGCCTGACGTTTGTACTGCAGTCTGGTGAAAAGTTTTTTCAAAACCGCTGTAACAATTTCCTCGCAGCCTTCGTATGTACAGGTGTAAGCAAACACAGCGATGACGATTCCTCCTGCAGCGGAAGGCGGGGAGCGGAATCGGGGAATACAGGGGGTCAAAACGATGATGGCGATGATCAATGCAGCGGCTGCGGCAGCGGTTGTATATGCAATGTGCAGATTTGTATCGACGGCAAGGAACTGGTAATGCGGTGTACCCCGCAGGAGTCCGGGGATGAAATTTTTCTGAACAGTTGCGGCAGGGAGTTGGAAAAACCGACAGCACTAGTCTATACTAGTGCTGTCGGTTTCGCTGTGACGGCGGCCGGCATTGCTTCCCGTACGATTCGCAAAACCGCACGGTGAGGCGTTTGCAGAGGACAATCACTGCCGCAGGCGGCAGAGCAGATAGAATTTTCGAGGAACGGATTTATGCCATTGCAGCATTCAGATATAGGAATCGATCTCGGCACCGCAAGTGTTCTGGTCTACATCAGAGGACGCGGGGTGGTTCTGAAGGAGCCCTCGGTTGTCGCATTTGATCGTGATACCAATAAGATCAAGGCCATCGGCGAGGATGCGCGGCTGATGCTGGGACGCACTCCGGGCAACATCGTTGCCGTGAGACCCCTTCGTCAGGGCGTCATTTCGGACTACACCGTAACCGAAAAGATGATGAAGTATTTCATCCAGAAGGCCGTGGGAAGGAGGACCTTCCGGAAGCCCCGCATTGCCGTGTGCGTGCCGAGCCAGGTGACGGAGGTCGAGAAGAAGGCCGTGGAGGACGCGACCTTTCAGGCGGGCGCCCGGGAGGTGTACATCATTGAGGAGCCCATTGCGGCCGCCATCGGGGCCGGCATTGATATTTCCAAGCCCTGCGGCAACATGGTGGTTGACATCGGCGGCGGAACGACGGACATTGCCGTGATTTCTCTTGGCGGGACGGTGGTCAGCACCTCCATCAAGGTGGCCGGCGATGACTTTGATGACGCGCTGGTCCGTTACATGAGGAAGAAGTACAACCTTCTGGTGGGCGAGCGCACCGCCGAGGATATCAAGATCAAGATCGGGAGCTGTTATCCGTCGGTTGAGGAGGATTATGTGGAGGTACGCGGCCGTAATCTGGTGACCGGCCTGCCGCGCACCATCAAGGTCTCCTCCGGCGAGACAGAGGAGGCCCTGAAGGAATCCACCAATCAGATCGTGGAGGCGATCCACAGCGTTCTGGAGAGAACTCCTCCGGAGCTGGCTGCTGATATTGCCGACCGCGGCATCGTCCTGACAGGCGGCGGGGCACTTTTGAACGGACTGGAGGATCTGATCACCAGCAAGACAGGGATCAGTGCCGTTACCGCGGAGGATCCCATGACGGCCGTGGCCATCGGGACCGGTAAATATGTTGAATTTATCGCGGGGGAAAGCACCATCGAGGCGTAACCCCCGGACGGCGTTTGCTTTAGGAAAGGGCCTTTTCTGTTTTCTAAGAAGAGGTTTTTATAGCGATTCCCGAGAACGGCGCATCTTATCCTTGCCGGGCAGAGAGACTCTGCCCGGCAATTGCCAATTCTGCAGCACATCCATGGGTTACGGTATTTTTTCGCAAGAGCAGAACGAATGGAAACAGTCAAGGGCTATATCTCGGCGGTGATTTACCGCAATAAGGAAAATCTCTATACCGTTTTTGAAGTGACCGGTGAGGGCAGGCAGATTACCTGCACCGGCTTCCCGGCTGCGATTTCCGAAGGAGAGAGCGTAGAGCTCACCGGGGAAACCGTGGTGCATCCCGTATACGGTGAACAGCTGAAGGTGACCCGTTATACGGTGGTTCGCCCGGAGGATGAGCAGGCGGTATACCGATATCTTGCCTCCGGGGCTGTGAAGGGGGTCGGTGAGGCGCTGGCGGCGCGGATCATAAAGAGCTTTGGTGAGGACACCATGCGGATTCTGGATGAAGAGCCGGAGCGTCTTTCGGAGGTCAAGGGCATCAGCCAACGGATGGCCCGGGCGATTGCGGCCCAGCTGATGGAGAAAAAAGACGTGCGGGATGCCATGATCTATCTGCAGCAGTACGGCATCGGAGGTCGGAAGGCTGTCAAGATCTGGGAGACCTACGGGGAGGAAATGTACACCGTGCTTCGGGAAAATCCCTATCGTCTGGCGGAGGAGGTGTCCGGCATCGGCTTTGCCATGGCGGATGAAATCGCCGCGCGAAGCGGAATCCGGCCCGACTCGGATTATCGCATCCGCAGCGGGCTTCTGTTCCTTCTGTCCGGCAACCTGCAGGAGGGAAGCACCTTTTTGCCAAAGGACCTTCTTATGGAACGGGCGGAGGAGCTCCTCCATGTTTCGCCGGAGGCTCTTCGGATACAATTGAAGAACCTTGCCATGGAGCGAAGGATTCGAATCCGGGTCACGGAGGGGGCACAGCCTCAGGTGTATTCGGCCTATGCCTACCAGCTGGAGCAGGACATCGCAAGAAGGATGCTGGATCTGGATTCCGTGAGGGTGCACAGCTATACGTCCGGGGAAATCCGGGAGCGTATCCGGCACATCGAGGAGAATGAAAAGCTTTCGCTGGACGAGCTTCAGAGGAAGGCCGTTCAGCTGGCCGTCACGCGGGGAATTCTGCTGATCAGCGGAGGCCCCGGGACCGGCAAAACCACCACCATTCATACCATCATCCGATTTTTCCTTTCGGATATGAAGTCTGTTCTGCTGGCAG
>CAYXAN010000136.1:0-5636 GCA_964461705.1 uncultured Sarcina sp.
TTGCGGCAGCGTGCAGCAATCCGGGTACCATGGGGTAAAAAGCCTTTTGCCCCGACATCATTTGGTCAGGAGAAAAACACCATTTGATCAGGCAAAAACATATTGACAACGGAAACAAAGGAATGGTATTGTATCCGCAGCACAAACCATAGTAAACAAATAGGAATGATAACAAAGATAGGAGATGATACCATGAGCCAACATGAATTCAAATTTGAAACCAAGCAACTTCACGTAGGACAGGAGCAGGCTGATCCGGCCACGGATTCCAGAGCGGTTCCGATTTATCAGACCACCTCCTATGTATTTCACAATGCACAGCACGCCGCCGACCGCTTTGCCCTGCGGGATGCCGGCAACATCTACGGTCGGCTGACCAACTCCACTCAAAGCGTGTTTGAGGAGAGGATCGCTGCACTGGAGGGCGGTGTCGCAGGGCTTGCACTTGCCTCCGGAGCCGCTGCCGTCACCTATGCCGTCACGGCACTGGCACACGCCGGACAGAATGTGGTGGCACAGACCACCATTTACGGCGGCTCCTACAATCTTTTCAAGCACACGCTCCCCAATTACGGAGTGACCGCGAAATTTGTAAACACCCGGAATCCGGAGGAGGTTGAGGCAGCCATCGACGAAGATACCCGTGCCGTCTACCTCGAGACTCTGACAAACCCTAATGCAGACGTTCCGGACATTGAAGCCATTGCAGAAATTGCACACCGGCACGGCCTTCCGCTGGTGATTGACAATACCTTCGGAACGCCCTATCTGATTCGGCCCATTGAATACGGCGCAGACATCGTCCTCCATTCCGCAACCAAGTTCATCGGCGGGCACGGAACCACCTTGGGCGGCGTGATTGTGGACGGCGGAACCTTTGACTGGACATCCGGCGGCCGGTTCCCGCAGTTTACGGAGCCGAACGAATCCTATCACGGTGTGTCCTTTGTTCAGGCTGCGGGAAAGGCAGCCTATGTCACCTACATCCGCGCCATTCTCCTTCGCGACGAGGGGGCTGCCATTTCTCCTTTCAATGCCTTTTTGCTGCTCCAGGGAACAGAGACCCTGTCCCTTCGTCTGGAACGGCACTGGGACAATACAAGGAAGGTGCTGGACTATCTGACGGCAAGTCCTTATGTCAAAGGAGTGAATCACCCGGCGCTTCCGGATCATCCGGATCATGCGCTGTTCGAGAAGTATTTCCCGCACGGCGGCGGGTCTATTTTTACCTTCGATATCAACGGCGGACAAAAGGAAGCCTTTTCCTTCATTGATCACCTGCAGATTTTCTCCCTGCTGGCGAATGTCGCGGACGTGAAATCTTTGGTTGTTCATCCTCTGACGACAACCCATGCGGAGCTGTCCGCAAAGGAGGCCGCCGAGCAGAACATTCTGCCCTCCACCATCCGCCTCTCCATCGGAACGGAAAACATCGATGACATCCTTTGGGATCTGGATCAGGCACTGAAGGCGACCTTTGAGGCATAGACGATCCGGGGATGCGGAATTTACTGTCGCAGCTGCGAAAGATCGCGGAAGAAGGAGGGATAGCTGATGTCAACGCATCCGGCATCGTCCAGCGTGGTGTTACCCTCCGCGATCAGAGCGGCAACGGCGAAGGACATGGCGATGCGGTGATCCTTAAAGGTGCGGATTGCAGCACCGTGAAGCGGGGCACCGCCCTCAATGATCATTCCGTCATCTGTGGGGGTGATCCGGCAGCCCATGGACGCCAGTCCTTCGGTCATAGCCGCAATGCGGTCCGATTCCTTGACCTTGAGCTCGGCGGCATCCCGTATCACCGTTGTCCCCTCCGCGGCGGCAGCCATGACTGCGATCACCGGAAGCTCGTCAATGAGGGTCGGAATGAGATCTCCCTCTATGACGGTTCCGTGGAGAGAGGAGCTGCGGACAAGAAGGTCGGCGGCGGGTTCCGCGTCCCTTCGCAGATTCATTACGGTGATGTCTGCTCCCATGGCCCTTGCGGCGCGAAGGATGCCGTCTCTGGTTTCGTTTATGCCGACATTCCGAATCAGAATCTCTGCATGAGGTACGAGGCAGGCTGCGGCAATGAAATAGGCTGCAGAGGAGATGTCCCCGGGTACGGTGATCTGTCCCGGAGAAACCAGCTCCTTAGCAGGAGTGACCAAAACCTGATGGCCGGTGACATGCATGCCGTCCTCCGTCCGATCGGCAATCACCGGGGCATGTCCGAAGGCGGCCAGCATCCTTTCGGTATGATCACGCGAAACAGACGGTTCAATGACGGTGGTCTCCCCCTCGGCATAGAGTCCCGCACAGAGGATGGCGGACTTCACCTGGGCAGAGGCGACCCTGGTGCGGCAGGTGATTCCGTGCAGGGGCTTCCCGGTGATCCTTAGGGGAGCACAGCCGTCATCGTTCATACTGACGATATCGGCCCCCATCTCCTGCAATGGCTCCATCACTCGCTTCATGGGGCGGCGGTTGACAGAATCATCGCCGGAAATGTAGCTGGTGAAATGCTGCGGTGCAAGAATGCCGCTCATGATGCGGGTGGTTGTGCCGCTGTTCTGCGAATAAAGTGCAATGGGAGAGTGCGACGGATACAGTCCGTGAAGACCGGTACCGTGTACCACCAGACGTCCCGGGCAGGAGAAGTCTCTTTCAATGTAAATGCCAAGCCTTGCAAAGCAGTCCATGGTGGCAAGACAGTCGGCGCTCTCCAGAAAATGGGTGACCACCGTGTCGCCTTTTGCCAGAGAGCCGAACATGATGGCCCGGTGAGAAATGGATTTGTCCCCTGGAATATCGATCTCGCCCTTTAAGGAGACGGCCGGCGTCAGAACCATGGGGGTCGGTGCGCTGCCCTGCTGTGTCTTGTCATCCTTTGGCTGCTCGTTCTCCTTTATCAAAATGTGTCTGTGCATACAAGCCTTCCCTTTCCTGTGATCCGTTCCCTGCAAAATCGCTCAATGAAGTGTGTAATTGCGCGTGGTCAGGATGTCCCTTGCCTCCGTAAGGTCTGCTTCCGAATAAAACTCCACGCGCAGGGTACCTTCCTGGTGTTCGCGGTTATGTGTGATGCCGATGTTCTTAATGTTGATGGCGTTGACGGCAAGGAGCGTGACAACCTCCGCCAGCATGCCCGGGTGATCCTCGATGTCCACATAAAGGACATGGAGCAGATTGCGGGCACCGGAGGAGGTGCCGTCAAAGCTGTCGCGATAGGTCTTTGCCGAATCGAAAAAGCGATAGAGCTGCTCCCCGTTGTGCTCCGCAATGCTGCGCCGAATGTCGGTAAGGCTTGCAATGTAATCATCCAGAAGTCTTGTAATGTTGTCCCCATTGGTCAGGCAGATCTGCTGCCACATCACAGGAGAGGAGGAGGAAATGCGTGTGATGTCCCTGAAGCCCCCGGCTGCAATGGCATGCATCACCGCATCCTCGGAATCGGAGGCTTTGACCAGATTGACAAGCGAAGCGGAAACCACATGGGGCAAATGGGAGATGCCTGCCACGGCATAGTCATGAAAGGGGCAGGAAATGACAAGCGGAATGGCCTTGATCTCCTGAACAAACTCCTTCATACGACCCGTCTTGTCCTGCGGCGTTTCCGGCGTCGGAGCTACAATGTAATACGCGTTTTCCAAAAGGGAGGCGCTGGAATTGTGATATCTTGTCCGTTCTGAGCCGGTCATCGGGTGACCGCCGACAAAAAAACGGGATAAGCCTGCCTGCTCTACGTGCTCCTGAATGTCCCGCTTGGTGGAGCCGATGTCCGTTAAAATGGCGGATTCCTTCAGCTGTCCCCGAAGCTTCTGGAGATTTTCCGCATTTTTCTGAACCGGAGCACAAAGGAAAATCATGTCACAATCCGCAAACATCGCCCCGTCCAGGGGTCCGTCCTCACTGCAGCAGCCGCTGTCAACGACGCCGTCCTGCATGGCCTCCGCGAGAGTGTCCCGGGACGGATTGTAGGCACATATCCAGGCCTTTGGCCAACGTGTGCGAATTGCCTTGGCGATGGAACCGCCGATGAGTCCCAGCCCGACAAAACCAAAGTGAAACTGATTAAAATCTGTCATGATCTCTCTGTCCTCATTCCGTTTGTATCCGGAGAATAAAAAACATCAGGGTCAAAAGGAGCGCACGGATTTGCAAGGGAAAATGCTGCTTCGCAGCCGGGATCCGGCGAGGGAAACGCTTTCATCAGCGTTTCCTAGTTTACCCCAGAGGAGGAACGCGGCGCAACTCTTTCCCATGCTGCCGTGCTGTGAATTGCGAAGCCGGTGCCTGTCCTGAAACGAGCCGTTTTCGTGTAACCACCCCAGTGAAAGACGCGAGTTTCCCGCGCGCGGGGAAAGCCGCGATTGACACCCATAAACCGCGGGACTATCATTTAAAGACATGTATCCATAAATATATTGAAAGAGGTCGCAGCATGAAATACAACTTTAAGAAGATCGAACCCAAGTGGCAGGCTGCCTGGAAAGAGGCGGAGGCCTTCAAGGCCGTTGATTTTGACAAAAGACCCAAGTGGTACGGTCTTGTGGAGTTTCCTTATCCCTCCGGTGCGGGAATGCACGTAGGTCATATCAAGGCATATTCCTCCATCGAGGTACTGGCAAGAAAACGCCGTATGCAGGGTTATAACGTTCTGTTTCCCATCGGCTTTGATTCCTTTGGTCTTCCGGCGGAGAATTACGCCATCAAAACCAATACCCATCCGCACATTATCACGGAGAAGAACATTCAGCATTTCTCGGAGCAGCTGCAGAAGGTCGGCTTTTCCTTTGACTGGTCCCGGGAGTTCGCGACCTCTCGTTCCGATTACTACAAGTGGACGCAGTGGATCTTCCTGAAGCTGTTTGAGCACGGGTTGGTATTCCGCTCCAAGACGCTGGTCAATTACTGCCCTCACTGCAAGGTGGTGCTGTCCAACGAGGACTCACAGGGCGGAAAGTGCGATATCTGCCACAGCGATGTGGTGCAGCTGGCGAAGGATGTGTGGTTCCTCCGCATCACACAGTATGCCGATAAGCTGCTGGAGGGACTTCAGGACGTGGATTATCCCGATTCGGTCAAGCAGCAGGAGGTTGCCTGGATCGGACGCTCGGAGGGGACCTTTGTGGATTTTCAGGTATCCGACGGCAGGGGCAATGTCCTTCCGGATGAGAAGCTGGAAATTTACACCACAAGGTGCGATACGCTGTACGGCGTGACCTTCATGGTGGTGGCTCCGGAGCATCCGATTCTGGACCGTCATAAGGAGGAGATCGCCAACTGGAATGAGGTGGAGGATTACCGGAAGGAATCTGCCAAGAAGACCGAATTTGAGAGAACGCAGCTGGTGAAGGACAAGACCGGCGTCCGGATTGCAGGACTTGCCGCCATCAACCCGATTACCGGGAAAGAAATCCCTGTCTTTATTTCGGATTATGTCATGATGGGCTACGGCACCGGCGCCATTATGGCTGTTCCCGCGCATGATCAAAGGGACTATGATTTTGCCAGAAAGTTCGGCGTGGATATTGTGGAGGTCATCAAGGGCGGAGATATCTCGAAGGAGGCCTATACCGGTGACGGCGAGATGATCAATTCCGGCATTCTGAACGGCATCGACAACAAAAAGGATTCCATTGCCAGAATGCGCG
>CAYXAN010000137.1:0-5594 GCA_964461705.1 uncultured Sarcina sp.
GACCCAGCTGTTCTCACAGTAATACAGCCCAAGGAACCAATCATCCACGTTATGTACCAGGAGGATCGGCATGGTGTGCCTGCCGATCAATCCCAGCAGTCCTGCAAGAATCCTTTGAGATGAAAGGATCCTGCAGATCACGCAGACCGAAAAGCTGGAGGCAAGCACCTTGACCAGCATCTCGGGTGTGCATCTGCCCACCGCAATGTCGATATTGATATTCTGACCCAGCATGCTGAAAACCAGCAGCGTCGCGATGACAAAAAGCGGGGTACGATGCCGGGACAGCTCCGCCCTGCAGCGCCGTGCTGCCACCCCCCCTGCTACAAACAGCGTGCTGACCATGGCGGGAACAAGCCCCAGCGGGAGGCGGATCTCCCTCTGCCACAGGATCATCCCCGCATAGCCCGCGAGGAAGCCAAGAAGCTCAAAGTTATCCCCGAACAGTACCGAAAAGAGGTTCAGAAACAGCCTTGCGGCAAACAGCGCCGCCAGGAACCACAACGCTCCGATGTTGGGCGTCTCCCTTGGCCAGAATGCACTTGCCCAAAACAGTCTGTGCCAAAAGATCCCCCATTCCGTCATGAAATCGGAGCCGTCCAGCAGGATGCTGATGACTCCGTTCAACAGCTCAAACCCGATGATGGGAAGAATCAGTCTTATGAAATCCTTCCGGGTATTCCTGCACCAGGTCTTAACGTCCTTGGCTGGCCTCATGGTGTAGCCCGACAGAAGGAAAAAGAGGGGCATATGAAAGCTGTAGATGATATCATGCGTCAGCGTGCTGCCGCCTGCCGTGTGCCCCACAATCACTGCCAGCATCGTAAGACCCTTGGCCACATCCAGCCACGCAAGTCTTTTATTTACTGTTTCCACTTCTGTTTTCTCCTGCTGCTCCAGAGGATGCCGAGCATTCCGGCTGCTCCGATGATTGACAGCCACCGCCCTGTCCGCGCCCCTGGTGTCTGATACACCAGAGTGATCTCATGCTTGCCTGCACAAATCGGAATTCCCATATACATGATGTTTGCCTTCTGCACGCTCACTCTCTTGCCGTTGTCATAGACTTGCCACCCCGAGCTGTACGGGATGCTGAATACCAGATACCGATCCTGCTCGGCTGTGATGGTTCCGGTGATGGTGTCGGTTGCACCGGAAATCGGATTCTCATGAAGATCTGTCTCCGATAACGTACAGACCTGCAGCTCGACAGAGGCCTCCATGATCTCCTGCATAGGCTGACTGACGACCTGGACATCGGACACAGTATAACGTCCCGGGCTTTCAAAGGTGATGGTAATGCTGTCCGCCGTTTCTGTGCGGTAGCCGAGATTCAGTGCAAAGTTCCTCCAACCGCTGTAATACTGGTTCACCGGCGTCTTATAGTGTATGATCTTACCGATGCCGTCGACCCCCTGCCGTGAAGTCGTGACCTGCAGATTGTACAGCTCCTGCAATGCATTCTCCCCGATCGGGGACACCTCAAGATCCTGAAGAACAAGGTAAAGCTCCGCATTTGCAGTACTGTCAAACCGCAATGTGACCTGTGCTCCCGACCGTTCTGCCAAAAAGGAATATCCCGTGCCGTTCTGCACTGCCCGTGCTCCCTCCGATACCTCAATCGTATAGGGCAGAACACTTTCGTAGAAGGACGGATTCACCGTCTCCAGAGCAATCCGGTCCGAGTCATTCTTATCCTGGCTTGCTCCGGCTTTCCTGTCTGCATCCTCATCCCGTTCCTCCGTTGTCTCACACAGTTCTTGATAGCTCCCGTTTTCCAGGACAACACCCTGCACCAGGGCTTCCTGTCTCTTGGTCAGACTCAGAGCATCAAACTGATCGCGGGACATCACTTCGGTGTACGTATATCCCAAAGGAAGGGCAAAGGCACTTCGGTACAGATGATAGCTGTCGTGCCAAGACTCCCAGCTGTCATCCCCGTAAACCCCTCCCAGCTCTCCTTCAATTCCTTTCCCGGTCAATGCCGTTTCCTTCGTCTCATAGACGGAAACGGTGCCGACGTCCTCGAAGCCAAACGGAACATATTGCCGTTCGGTCTCGTTGTCATAGGCAATGGTGTAATATCTTACTCCTGCCAGTTCCTCCAGAATTGTGCGGTCATCCAGACCGGTATAGCAGAAATTCTGCTCCTCATAGACCCCCAGTGCCTGAAAGAAATCTGACACTGCATCGCCGGTCAGACTCCAGAAGAACTGCGTCGAGGGAAGTCCCTTCTGAGCTCCTGCATTGTAGGTCAGATCCCGCCCGGTATAACGGAAAAAGTCCTGCTCACCCGCTGCGTCAGCGTATGTACTCACGGCCAGTGTCTCATTGGCACAGGATGCCGTCTGATACTCCTTCGGTGTCTGCGCATCAATAAATTCTGAAGGAAAACCTTCCTGAACCGTCTGCGTTTTGCTGTCATAATGATCCGCATATCCTGTGCAGATATTCAGACCGATGGTCAGCATGACCAGGAAAAGCCCCGCCGCCGCGGCCGCTCTCCGCTGCAGCAGCTCTCTCCAGATGACCACCAAGACAAAAGCCAGGAGAAATTCCGCTCCGAAACTCCAGCGATTAATCACATAGGAAAAGCCGTTCATGACATATCCGGCAGCAGGCAAGCACAGCATCAGTACGCAGACAATCACTGCCGACTTCAGCTGTCTGTGCCCCTTTCGAACCATCAGCAGTACCAGAGCCGCGGCGCACAGGGCCGACATTCCCAGCTCCGTGTCGTAGTCCGGATGATTGATGAACGTAACCAGATTGCGCAGCAGCTCACGGTAATACGCCGGCTCATAGAACAAGGACAGCTGAAACGTTGTCTCACTTCTCGGATTGCTGCTGAATTGGATCAGCACCGGCAGCAGGACAGCTCCAGCCGCCAGCGTTCCTGCCAAGGCACACCCCAGCAGCTGCAGCAGCTGCCGTACCATGTTCCGCACACCTCTTCCCCGTGCAATGACCCGAAACACGCCGTACCCGGCTGTCAAAAGGGCAAGAACGTAGAAGAAATAGAAATTTGTCACCCCTGCCAGCCACACGGAAACCATAAAAACAGCCGGCCGCTTCTCCTGCAGAACCCTCTCCACGCCAAACAGCAAAAGCGGCAGATATATCATCGGCGTGACAAAGAACGGATGCAGCATTCCCAGATACAGCACCGTTCCGCAGAAGGCGTAGCAGATCGCTCCGGCAAGGACCGCAGAGGTATCCGTACTTCTTTTGTCTCCGGACGGCAATGCCTCCCCCATCAGTCTCCCGGGCAGCGGAAACGTTCGTCCTTTTGTCAGCCTAACATACAGTTGATTTGTCTGCCCCTTTGTCCGTCCCGCGATCCGTATCTGCCTGACGGCATACCGTGCGTAGGCGAAGAAGGACAACCCTGCCAAATAGGGCCGCAGAATGATCAGAAATTCAAAATAATATTTAGTATAACCTTCCGGAACAAAAACGGTAAACACCGCCAGCGGCTCGCCAAGGCAATAATATTGCAGCGTCGTGAGAACATCCGCCCCGTACCCCAGCCCAAAGGACCAGGTCTGCGGAGACAGCGTGTGATTGCGGAGGATATTCCAGACGTATCCCCTCAGCCACTTTCCGTAATAGGCATATGCCCTAAGGTGCTGGCGCCAAGCGTCCGCATGGTATACCAGGGATCTGGAGGAATCTCGAAAGTAATACAGAATCACTCCGAAGAGAATCGCATACAACAGGGTGTACCAAAGGACATATCGCCGGACCTGCAGCAAGGTCTCTGAAACATCCCTTCCGCATCCGCCTGTTTGTTTCGTCGTGGTCTTCTGTTGATTCTCCCCGGCATGGATATGCAGCAACATCTTTGTATTTTCCTCTTAAAGCATCATCGCAGCAAGCGCATCCATTATAATGGCTTCCCGTATCAAACAGCAACCTTTTGCCCCATGGATTGCCCTGTGGTATGATTTACGCAGCGGCCCCTTGACAATCGCCATATTTTACGTAGGAGTTTTACATATGCAGATCATTACCGGAGAACTGGAAGACAACATACAGCAATATCCTTTGACACGCTTTGGCGGCCGGGAAAACATCTTGGCTGTGGACATCGAGACCACCGGCCTGGTTTCTCACAAGCACCGCATTTACCTCATCGGCTGCGGCTACTGGGAGGACGGCTGCTGGAAGCTGATCCAGTGGTTTGATGACACCGGCGACGGGGAGGCGGACATTCTCACCTCGTTCCTCCTGTTCACCAAGAAGTTTACAACGCTCCTGCACTACAACGGCCGTCAGTTTGATCTCCCGTTTCTGGCACGGCGCATCGTCTGGAACGGCCTGCAGGGAACACCCGGGGCGGAGGATTTTCCCACCTCGATGAAATCCCTGGATCTGTATCGGTACGTGAAGCCCTTTCAGCGGCTTTTGTCCCTGCCGGACTGCAGGCAGCAGACCATCGAGCAGTTCCTCGGAACCGGACGCACGGAGCACCGCAGCGGGAAGGATCTGATCAATATCTATCTGGACTACGTTTCCTCCCCCTCTGCGTCATCCTCCTCTGCAGGGGCGGCAGACCCTTCTGCGGAGAATACCAAGCGCATCGACGCTGCCATGATCAACCGGCTTCTGCAGGAGGCTTCTGCTTCCTCTGTGCCAAATGCCGATCCGGGCACGGTTTTGCCGGCTGCAGGGGATGAGGGCCTTTCTTCTGCAGGCGAAGCGTTCGATCCGCCGCTGACGGACCGGGCATCCCGGCGTATGGCTCTCCTATCCCACAATCGTTCCGACATTGCGGGCCTGATTGCCATGACCGCCGTCCTTGGCTGGAAGGATCTTTTGCAGGCAAGGATTTCGGTACACCGTGCCCAGGCAAACACCTTCCGGGATGAAAACGGCGAGCCGCAGCAGGAGCTGATCCTCCACGGCACAGCCGAGGGGATCTCCGGTGCCTCCTTCCGCACGCCGATCACCACCTCCCGGGACGGCTGCTACTGCACCATCAGCGCAGATCGAATCACTCTGAAGATCCCGATCTACAACGGCAAGCTGCATTATTACTATGCCAACTACAAGGATTATTACTATTTGCCGGAGCTGGATCAGGCCATTCACAAATCCATCGCCACCTACGTGGACAAGAGCCATCGCCGGCAGGCGACAGCGGAAACCTGCTACACCGGAAAGGTCGGTGCCTTCCTGCCGGAATGGGATTCCTTCCGTGCCCCCTCGTTCCGTCAGAATGTAACGAACAAGACCGCATGGTTCTCCTTTACGCCGGAGATGAAGAAGGACAAGAGCTTTTTCGCCGAATATGCCACCTATGTGTATCAGCATGTGATCCGGCTGTGACCTCACGAATGGACGAAAGGATCTGCCGCACAGGATCGGTAGGATCTTCGTGCCTCTGCAAGCAGCATGAGGCACACATAGAACAATCCCATGTTGTAGATCATGTATCTTGTCTGCGGAAAAATGATTGCACCCACCACCATGCTGTTGACCAGAGTCCCCCACAGAACCAGTCCCGCCAACAGGGGGATCTGTCGCCCTTGATCCGGTCCGCCCGTTTCGCCGGGTGCGGTGAGCGAATGTCTGCCGCAAGCACGAAGAAT